>NZ_JBIWEF010000002.1:652332-722967 GCF_044762405.1 Streptomyces sp. NPDC097107
GAGCCGGCCCCGGCTCCGGAACGAGCCCCGGAGGAACGCCCGGAGAGCTGACCCAGCCACTCCCGGCAGCCCCACCAGGCCCGGAATGTATGCCGACTGCAGTACAGGACAGGAACGAGGCACCAGATGACCGACCCCGTGACGCTGGACGGCGAGGGCCAGATCGGCGAGTTCGACGAGAAGCGGGCCGAGAACGCCGTACGCGAACTGCTGATCGCGGTCGGCGAGGACCCGGACCGCGAGGGTCTCAGGGAGACGCCGGCGCGCGTGGCGCGGGCGTATCGGGAACTCCTGGCGGGACATACGCAGGAGCCCGAGGAAGTACTGACCACGTCGTTCGACATCGGGCATGACGAGATGGTCCTGGTAAAAGACATCGAAATCGTCAGTCTGTGCGAGCATCACATGCTGCCGTTTCATGGTGTAGCCCACATTGGGTACATTCCGGCAGAGAGCGGCAAGATCACAGGTCTGTCGAAGCTGGCGCGGCTGGTTGAGGTCTTCGCCCGTCGTCTGCAGGTGCAGGAACGACTCACCACGCAGGTCGCCGACTCGCTCATGCGGATCCTCGAGGCCCGTGGCGTAATCGTCGTCATCGAGGCCGAGCACATGTGCATGTCGGTGCGCGGGGTTCGTAAGCCGGGTGCCAAGACCACGACGTCGGCGGTGCGCGGTCAGCTTCGGGATGCTACGACCCGAGCCGAGGCAATGAGCCTGATACTGGCACGTTGACGCGATTGTCAGTGATGCCCGGTACCGTCCTTGATCAGTGAGTTGATCGCTGGTCAAGGGGGCTCGCGGTGGGGTACGGACTGCCCGGCAAGCAGACGGTGAACGCTGTCGAGGGGCGCTTACAGGCGCGGAACGTCCAATTGCGCGGATGGGACCGTCGGAGCTGGCGCAGGGGGTGGGTGCACGGTTCACTCCGCGGGTCAACGGACTGGCCTCACATCTGGTCGTGGTCGACAGTTGGACCTCGCGAGACACGTTCAAAGCCGAGCGGCGCCCCCTGCAACTCCGAGAGTCCTGCTGGATCCGGGTCCACGAGGTGCGGTTGCGGACCTCCGTGAGCAAGCCGTTCACCCTCTACAGCCACCGCCTCGGCCCACATCCCGGATTCCTGGTCAACGGAGACCTGGTCCGACAGCCCTGGTAAGCCGTACATGTCACACGGTCGGCGCCGCCCCGGTGCCGTCGTGTTCGTCATCCTCCGGAAGCTTGCAGACGCGCTCCAGGAAGATCGCGGCCGCTATCACGCCGATGCCCGCCACGACCGAGAAGCCGGCGTAGATGGCCTGGTCGCGGCGGGCCGGGATGTCGAGGTACTCCAGCAGGAATACGCCCATGCCGCCGTACATACCGGCGACGAGGGCGGCCACCAGGGCGCTGGCCTGGCCGAAGACGACCGCACGGGCCGCCATCATCGGGTCGACGCCCTTGGCGTCCGGGACACGGTCCCGCTGGGCCTTCAGACGGGCGCGGATCGACAGGGCCGTCGCCAGCAGGATCACGGCGATCAGCGCGAGTACGACGGGGGCGGCCAGGGGGACGCTCGGCAGAGTCCCGATCGAGTTCCACAGACGGGCGCCCGCCCAGGACAGAATCCCGGCCACGACGAACACGCCGGCCAGCACCCTGATGCGCAACTCTTCCACGGTGTCCCGGTGTCCCTTCGGTTCCCCTGCGTGGCGTCCGACCCTGTCGACCTTAACGACTACTCGGGCAGCCGGAGTTCCAGGTCGGCGCGGGGCGCGATGCCGTCCCTGGTGACGGAGGCCAGGAGGTCGGCGACCGGGCCGTGTCCCGGCAGCTGGGCCCCGGGGTCCACGTCGTGCCAGGGGGCGAGCACGAAAGCGCGTTCGTGGGCGCGCGGGTGGGGCAGGGTCAGGTGCGGGTCGTCGGAGACGACCTCGGCGTAGGCGACGATGTCGACGTCGAGGGTGCGCGGGCCCCAGCGCTCGTCGCGGACGCGGTGGAAGGCCTCCTCCACGGCGTGCGCCCGCTCCAGCAGGGAGGACGGGGGCAGGGTGGTCTTGAGGATCACGACCGCGTTGAAGTACGACGGCTGGCTGTCGGGGTCGACGCCCCACGGCTCCGTCTCGTACACCGGCGAGACCCCTTTGACCCGCACGCCCGGGGTGTCCTCCAGCGCGTCGATGGCGCCCTGGAGGGTCTCCAGGCGGTTGCCGAGGTTGGCGCCGAGGGCGATCACCGCGCGCTTGGGGTTGGACAGCGTGGTGTCGGCGGCGTCGACCTGCTCGATGACGGAGGCGGGCACCGGCTGTACGGTCGGGTCGCTGGGACCCCTGGTGAAGGGGGTGCTCATACACGGCTCCGGATGATGGTGACGGTCACGTCGTTGAAGGGAACGGTGATCGGAGCGTCCGGCTTGTGGACGCAGACCTCGACCTCCTCGACCCCTTCGTGTTTCAGGCAGACCTGGGCGATGCGCTCGGCGAGCGTCTCGACCAGGTTGACGGGCTCGCCCTCGACCACGGCCACGACCTCCTCGGCCACGATGCCGTAGTGCACGGTCTTCGCCAGGTCGTCGTCGGCCGCGGCCGGTCGGGTGTCCAGGCCCAGGACGATGTCCACGAGGAAGGTCTGGCCGTCCTCGCGCTCCTTGGGGAACACACCGTGGTGCCCGCGGGCCTTGAGGCCGCGCAGCGCGACACGATCCACGCGAATCACTCCTGCAGTCGTCGGTCTCGGCCGGTGCGCACCGCGTGCGGGCGGTACGCCGACCTCAGTCGAATCTACCCGCGGGCACCGGCAGTGCCGGGCCACGGGGGCGTGGGGCCGGGTGGAGGCCAGGAGGTTTCACCGTGCGTTTGCCCTGGCGGTCCCGGTGGATCACGGGTTGGTAGCCGCCCATACCCGCCGGTCCGTGATTCCAACCACTTCTTGGTTCCCCCGGGTCAGGAAGGTGTCTCCTCGCCCTCCGTCCCGGCCATCACGGGGGAGGCGTGGTGCGACCAGAGTTTCCAGCCGGAGGGCGTGCGCCGGAACGCGTTGGTGGCGACCACGAGCTGGCCCACGAGTGGGCCGAGCTCGTCGCCGCCCTCGGGGGCGGGGCCGCCGCTGAGGATGTTCTCGGTGCAGGTCACCAGGGCGGTGTCGCCGGTCACGGAGACGTGCACGTCGGTGAGGAAGAACTGGATGTAGTCGGTGTTCGCCATGATCAGCGCGTAGGAGCGCAGCACCTCGCCGCGGCCGGTGAGCACCGGCCAGCCGGGGTGCACGCAGGAGACCACGCCGGCGTCGGCCGGGTCGTGGTACGACTCGTCGACGCCCAGGTCGGACGGGGTGAGCCAGAACTCGGACACCTTCTCGAAATCGCCCTGCTCCAGCGCTTCGTAGAAGGCGGTGTTGGCGGCCTCGACCTGCTCCACGTCGATGTGCGGCGCGTTCACCGGGCTCCTTCCGGGCCTCTGCCCGCCGTCCGGGCCCCTTCGACGGCGCGCGCGACCCGTACGGCGTCGGCGGTGGCGCGTACCTCGTGCACGCGTACGGCCCACGCGCCGGCGTGCGCCGCGAGGGCGGACACGGCGGCGGTGGCCGCGTCGCGCTCGCGCGCGGGCGGCGGGGAGGCCCCCGGTCCGGCGAGGACCCGGCCGAGGAAACGCTTGCGGGAAGCGGCGACGAGCAGCGGGCGGCCCAGGCCGTGGAGGCGGTCGAGGTGGGCCAGCAGCACCAGGTCGTGCTCGGCGTCCTTGGAGAAGCCGAGCCCCGGGTCGACGACGACGCGGTCGGGCGAGACGCCGCCCTCGACGACCGCCGCCACGCGCGCGTGCAGCTCGTCCACGACCTCGGCGACGACGTCCTCGTAGCTGCCCCTGACGTTGCCGCCCGCCAGGAGGCCGCGCCAGTGCATGACGACGAAGGGGGCGTCGGCGTCGGCGACGACCGGGATCATCCGGGGGTCGGCGAGGCCGCCGCTGACGTCGTTGACCAGGGCGGCGCCCGCCGCGAGGGCCTGCTCGGCGACCGAGGCGCGCATCGTGTCGACGGAGATCGTGACGCCCTCGGAGGCCAGGCCGCGCACGACCGGGACCACGCGCCTGAGCTCCTCGTCCTCGTCGACGCGGGTCGCGCCGGGACGGGTGGACTCGCCGCCGACGTCCACCAGGTCGGCACCCTCGGCGACCAGGTCGAGGCCGTGCTTGATGGCGGCCGTGGTGTCGAAGAAGCGGCCGCCGTCGGAGAAGGAGTCGGGGGTGACGTTGACGACCCCCATGACCGCGCAGCGGTCCCATGCGGTCAGTCCCGCCAGGTGGCGGCGGCCGGTCTGCTTGCTCATGTGTTCAGCGTAGGCCCCGCAGGTGGCGGTCTTCCCGCGCGGTCCGGCCGTGCGGGGCGGGGCACCGCTTTCCGCACGTGGATCCCTCACGCCGCCCGTGCGCCCTGCTCCGCCACCCGGTGGGCGCACGGGCGGCGCGTGGTGGTGCGGCGGCGCAGGAAGCGGGGCAGGGGCGGGGCGAGGGTGACGAAGCCCTCGGCCTGCATGGCGGCGAAGCCGATCCGGGGCAGGTCGGCGGAGGCGCGGTACACCACGAAACGGGGTTCCCACCGGGGGCGGAACTTGGCGTTGAACCTGTACAGGGACTCGATCTGGAACCACCGGGAGAGGAACACCAGCAGTCCGCGCCAGGCCCGCAGCACCGGCCCCGCGCCGATCTTCTCGCCCCGGGCGAGTGCCGCGCGGAACATGGCGAAGTTCAGCGAGACCCGCGCGATCCCGAGCTTCGGCGCGGCCTGGAGCGCGGCCACGATCAGCAGCTCGTTCATGCCGGGGTCGGCCGAGCGGTCGCGGCGCATCAGGTCGAGCGACACCCCGTCGGTGCCCCACGGCACGAAGTGCAGGATCGCCTTCAGGTCGCCGTACTCGCCGGGCTCGGCCTCCTGCTTGTGCGCGGTGGCTATCAGGCAGTCCCCGTCGGAGGGGTCGCCGATGCGGCCCAGCGCCATGGAGAAGCCCCGCTCGGTGTCGGTGCCGCGCCAGTCGTCGGCGGCGCGGCGGACTCGGTCCAGTTCCGCGCCGCCGAGGTCAGCCACGCGCCGTACCCGGGTCTCGTAACCGGCGCGCTCGATGCGCTTGACCATCTGGCGCACATTGCGCATCGCGCGGCCGGCCAGGGAGAAATCCGCGACGTCCACCACCGCCTCGTCGCCCAGTTCGAGGGCGTCCAGCCCGGTCTCGCGGGTCCACACCTCGCCGCCGGTCTCGGAGCAGCCCATGACGGCGGGCGTCCAGGAGTGGGCGCGGGCCTCGTCCATGAAGCGTTCGATGGCGCCGGGCCAGGCCTCGACGTCGCCGATCGGGTCGCCGCTGGCCAGCATCACGCCGGAGACGACGCGGTACGTCACCGCCGCCTTGCCGCTGGGGGAGAAGACGACGGCCTTGTCCCGGCGCAGCGCGAAGTGGCCGAGGGAGTCGCGGCCGCCGTGCCTGGCCAGCAGGGCCCGCAGGCGGGCCTCGTCGTCCTCGGTGAGGCGGGCGGCGGGGTGTTCGGGGCGGAAGGCCAGGTAGCTGGTGGTGATGGCGGTGAGCAGGCCGAGGGCGCCCAGGGAGAACGCGACCGTCCAGGAGGTGTCGCCCCGGTAGTCGACCGGGCCCTCGACGCCGAACAGGCCGTACAGCACGTGGGTGAGGCGGTCGGCCAGGCTCGGGTCGCCGACCATGCGGTGCGGGTGGGCGTTGACGACGACGAGGCCGAGGACGAGGGAACCGGCGCCCATGAGTACGAAGTTGGCGAGCGCCCGCCACCGGCTGCGCGGGTCGGGCAGCGCCGCGAACTGATCCCGGTGCCGCAGCAGGGGCAGGAGCAGTGCGAGGGAGATCAGCATTCCGATGACGGAGTGCCGGTAGGTGAACTGCGCGACGGCGCCGAGCGGCAGCAGGGCCACGGCGGCCCGCCACGCCCGGCGTTTACGGCGCTTGAGTCCGTGGGCGAGCAGCAGCAACAGCACTCCGGCACTGAGCGAGAGTGCCGCCGCGAACGGGCCGAACGCGCCGGGCAGTACCTCGGCGAGGGCGTGCATGCGGCTGTGCCGGAACCGCGGGAAGACGCCGGCGGCGATGTCCAGCAGGCCCACGAGCGCGCAGGCGCGGCCGACGAGGAGGGGCACGGTCTCCGGGCGGGGGCCGCGCAGCACCCGGCGCACGCTCGTGGGCTTCGTCGGAACCCCACCCGACATTTCCTCATCTGTCCTGACAGACATCGCACCCGTAGTTCTGCGAGAGACCGTGGATCCGGGCCCGATTCGGGCATCCGGCGACATTGCGCCCTCTAGGACGGTGTCTTGCCGGGAGAGGTTCACTCCCGACTTCACAAACCCCGGAGGGTGCGCGGGGGTGGCGGTCCGGGCGGACGGCCCGAACGGACGCATGGAAAGCGCAGGCAGGTAGCAACGCATGGGTCTCACGAGCAACAAGGTGCTGGCGCTGGCGGTCCTGTCCGGCGTGCTGCTGTTCGCCGGCACGGTGTGGCTGTGGCCGCGGCTGGCCCGGCGTACCTGGCGGACAGTCCTCGGGCGGGTGGGACTGCTGTTCGCCACCCAGCTGGCGGTCTTCGCCGCGGTGGGGCTGGTGGCCAACCAGTCCTTCGGGTTCTACGGCAGCTGGGCCGACCTGTTCGGCCGGGAGGACGGCCGGGGCGTGGTCGTCGACCACTCGGCCGACGAAGCCGGCGGCCCGCTTCAGGTCGTCGGCGACCGGCGGGTCGGCCGGGCGGGCGGGGCGTGGCCGGAGGCCGGCGGCCTGATCCAGGAGATACGGGTCGTCGGCCGTACGACGCGGATCGCGTCGCCCGCGTACGTGTACCTGCCGCCGGAGTACTTCCAGGCGCGGCACCGCGCCCGTACGTTCCCCGCGGCCGTCGTCCTGACCGGCTATCCGGGGACCGCGTCGGCGCTGGTGGACAAGCTCCACTACCCGCGTACGGCGTTCGACCTGGCCGAGGCGGGCCGGATGCGGCCGATGATCCTGGTGATGCTGCGGCCCACGGTGGCGCCGCCGCGCGACACGGAGTGCGTGGACGTCCCGGGCGGCCCGCAGACGGAGTCGTTCTTCGCCAAGGACCTGCCCGAGGCCGTGAGGTCCCACTACCGCGTGGACCGCGGGCCGGGCGGCTGGGGTGTCGTCGGCAACTCGACCGGCGGCTACTGCGCCCTGAAGCTCGCCATGCACCATCCCGAGGTGTACGGCGCGGGGGCCGGGCTCTCCGCCTACTACGACGCGCCCAGCGATCCCACCACGGGGGACCTCTTCCAGGGCGACAGGGGACGGAAGAACCGGGCCGACCTGTGGTGGTACCTCAAGAACATGCCCGCGCCCGACACTTCACTGCTCGTCACCAGCAGCAGGTCCGGCGAGACGAACTACAAGGACACGCTGGAGTTCATTGAGCGGGTGAAGGACAGGAAGCCGACGCGGATCTCGTCGATCATCCTGGAAAGCGGCGGGCACAACTTCAATACGTGGCGGCGCGAGATTCCCGCGACCCTGGAGTGGCTCGGCGAGCGGCTCGACGGGGGGCCGACGGACGGCCCGTCGGGCGGTGACGTGCGAACGCCGGAAATGATCTTGAAGTAATTCGCCCGCCGTCGGGCATGTGGATTCCTGATGCCGTGTGAAAGCGTCGGAGATGGCTGTGTTTTTACGGGGCGGGGCGCCAAGATTCGCCTACGCGCGGTAAGTTTCTGGCCATGCCACGTGGACGTCACCGCCATTCCCCGCCCCTGCACAGGCTGCTTCCTCCGTCGGCGATCGCCGGCGTCTCCGTCGTCTGTGCCGTCGGCCCATGGGTGTTCAGCGAAGCGATGGTCGTGCGCTTGCTGGCCGCGGCCGCCGCGGTGACGGCCGTCGTCGGTGCGGTCGTCATGCGTCACTGGGACGCGCAGGCCGGCAGGCGCGTCGCCGACCTCACGCGCGCGCGTGCGAGCGACGAGTGGCGTTACGAGGAACGGGTCGCCGAACTGGAGTCCGACCTGGAGGAGTCGCGCGAGCTGCGCGTGAAGCTGGAGCACCGGCTGCGGGCGAAGCGCACGGAGCTGGCGGGACTGCGCAACGAGCACGCCGCCCTGCTGCGGCGCTACGCCACGGCGGAGACCGAGCGGGCCACCGCGCTGGAAGGCCGCCGCCTGCTGGAGACAGAGGCCGTGCCGCAGGCGCCCGCGCTGCCGGCGGCACGGTCGGCGCCGGTGGAGGAGACGCCCGCCGAGGACACCGCGGCCACCGAGGAGGCCACCGAGGAGGCCACCGAGGCGGTCGAGGAGGCCCCCGCCGTGTTCTCTCCCGAGGGTTCCCGGCTGTTCCTGCGGGCGAACGCGGCGCTGGCGCGCTTCGACGAGGGCCGGCCGGCCGCCGCCCCGGACGGTGGCGACCGCGACGGCGGCGGTGACTCCGACGGCGGCGACGACGGGGACGGCGGCGGCAACGGCGGCGGCGAGAGCGCGGAGGCGGCCGAGGCCGCGCGGGAGGACGAGGCACAGGGGCAGCCCGAGGCGGTCGACGGGCACGAGCGCACCGTCGCCGCCTCCCCGACCACTCAGCCCGATGAGCCCGGCCGGTCCGACCAGTCCGACCAGCCCGACGAGCGGCCCGCGCAGCCCAACCAGGCCACCCGGCGGACCGCCGGCCACTTCACGGTGCCGACCGCGGTGGCCGTCGCACCGGCGACTCCCGCGCGGCGTCCGGCGGTCGAGGGCGGCTTCGACTTCTTCGGCACGAAGAACGCCGAGTCCGAGGACGGGACGTCGTCGTCCGAGGCCCTGGAGGCCGTCCAGAACGAGGACCTCGCCGACGTGGTCGGCCAGGAGGCCCTCGCCCTGCACAAGGCCGAGACGGAGGCCGCCTTCAAGCCGGCCGGCGAGGAGTCCCGCGGTGTGGGCCAGGTGATCGACCTGACGGCCCACGACGAGACCGAGCAGATCGACGTACAGCAGCTGCGCAGCGCGGTGTCCTGACGCCGCCTCGTCAGAGCCGGTGGGGTCTCAGGCCATCCACCGGTCCGGCAGTGCGTCCCGCCGCCCGGTACGGGAGCGTTCCGCCTGCGCCCGGAGCAGCCGTGCCGCCTCGTCGGCGTCGCGCAGTCGCGCGGTCACGGTCTTGTTCGCGCCCGTGTCCACCCGCACGTCGGCCAGGCGCAGCGCCCGCTGCCACGGCCCCTGCGTGAGCCGGACGCTCTGCACCTTGGCGTGCGGCACCAGCGCCAGGCTGCGGCGCAGCAGTCCGTACCGGGCGGCGAAGACCGCGTCGGTGACGGCGAGTCCGTAGCCGCGCCACCACAGCGGCCGGCAGCGCGCGGCCCGCCGGGGTGCGCGCGACAGCATCGCGTCCGTCGGCACGGTCACGCCGGGCAGCACGCGCGCGACGACCGACTCGGCGATCTCGCGCGGGGCGACCGGCACCAGCACGGAGTTCGACGACCCGGCCACGTCCAGCTCCACCCGTACCCAGCCGCGCCGCCGCCACAGCACCGGCTCCACGATCCGCACCGTCTGCACCCGGCCCGGCGGAACGGTCTCGTGGGCGCGGTCCAGCAGCCCGTGGTCGAGGCGGAGCCCGTCCGGGGACTCGGCCACCGTCCAGTCGTACTCCCCGACGAACCGGCCCGCGCTGCTCGCACCCGCGGCGCCCAGCAGGGGCAGGGCGGTCGCCAGCACCGTCCACAGGTTGTGGGTGGCCAGCCACAGCAGTGTCGGCACGACGACGGCGGCGATCAGCGTGCCCCAGGTCGCGCCGGTCAGCAGCAGTGAGACGGCGAGGACGCCGGGCGGCACGCGCAGCAGTTGCCGGGAGGGTGCCTCGCCGACCTCGTGCGCGGTCTCGGGCGCGAGGCCGGCCGCGCGTGCGAGCAGCTCGGCCCGCAGCGCGCGTGCCTCGTCGGCGCCCAGGAAGGCCAGTTCGTCCTTCTTGCCGGTGCCTATGACATCGAGTTTCAGCTTGGCGACCCCCGCGATACGGGCGAGCAGTGGCTGGGTGACGTCGACGGCCTGGATCCGTTCGAGCCGGATGTGCGCGGTGCGCCGGAACACCAGTCCGGTACGGATGCGCAGCTCGGCGTCGGTCACCGCGAAGTGGGTGAACCACCAGGTCAGGAAGCCGTACAGGGCTGCGGCCGGGATCAGTACGGCGAGCCCGATCAGGAGCGTGGTCGTGGTCAGCCGGGACAGCTGGCGCTGCGCCTGGTCGGGGTCGTGCACGGCCCAACCGACGACCACGGCGACCGGCGCCCAGGCCCGCCGCAACGGTGTGACGGGGTGCAGGCGCCGCTCGACGACACCGTTCCCGCGGCCGGGGGCGCCGCTCTCGTCCCCGCCCAAGCGGCCCTCGGCCTTGCTCACGTCCGCGCCGGCGCCCGAGCGGTCCTCGGCCCCGGCCGCGGCGTCTGCGGCCCCCGGTGGTGGGCCCTTCCGCGCCTCCGGCCGGCCCTTCTCCGCCCCGGGCGTCGTCACAGCCCCGCCGATCGGGCCTCGCCCAGCTCGGTGAGCCGGTCGCGGAGGCGTTCCGCCTCGGCCGGGTCGAGGCCCGGGATGGTCGCGTCGGTCGCCGCGGCGGCCGTGTGGAGCTGCACACTGGCCAGGCCGAAGTGGCGCTCGACCGGGCCCGAGGTCACCTCGACCAGCTGCATCCGCCCGTACGGGACGACGGTCTCCTCCCACCACAGCACGCCCCGGCCGATCAGCAGGTCGTCGGCGCGCTCGGCGTAACGCCAGGAGCGCCAGTTGCGCTCCAGCATCACCCAGCCCCACGCCAGCAGGGCCGCCGGCAGCAGTGCCAGGGCCGCCCAGAAGGGGCCCAGGAACAGCCCGGGCAGCAGACCCGCGGCGAGCGTCAGCAGTCCCAGCCACACCACCAGCAACAGTCGCCGCATGCGTAGCAGCCCCGGCGGCAGGCCGGTCCACACCGGCTGGTCCCGCACCGGCTCCGTCGGCTCCGTCGCCCCCGCCGTGCCCGTGTCGTCAGGGCTCCCCGTCTCCATGGGGCAAGCGTACGTAGGGGACACTGTGCGCATGACTCCTACGACGGAGACCACGGTCGGTATCGGCGGTGCCGGGGAGAGCACCGACATGGTGCTCAACATCGGGCCCCAGCATCCGTCCACGCACGGCGTGCTGCGGCTGCGGCTCGTCCTGGACGGTGAGCGCATCACGAGCGCGGAGCCCGTGATCGGCTATATGCACCGCGGCGCGGAGAAGCTGTTCGAGGCCCGCGACTACCGTCAGATCATCGTGCTCGCCAACCGCCACGACTGGCTGTCGGCGTTCTCCAACGAGCTGGGCGTGGTCCTCGCCGTGGAGCGGATGCTCGGCATGGAGGTCCCCACGCGCGCGGTGTGGACGCGGACCCTCCTCGCGGAGCTGAACCGGGTGCTCAACCACCTGATGTTCCTCGGGTCGTACCCACTGGAGCTGGGCGGCATCACCCCGGTCTTCTACGCCTTCCGGGAGCGGGAGGTCCTCCAGAACGTGATGGAGGAGGTCTCCGGCGGTCGCATGCACTACATGTTCAACCGCGTCGGCGGCCTCAAGGAGGACCTGCCGGCGGGCTGGCACACGCGCGCGCGTGCCGCCGTCGCCGCCGTGCGCTCCCGCATGGACGTCTTCGACGACCTGGTGCTCGGCAACGAGATCTTCCGGGGGCGTACGCGCGGGGTGGGCGCCCTGTCGCCCGAGGCCGTGCACGCCTACGGCGTCAGCGGCCCGGTCGCCCGCGCCTCCGGCGTCGACTTCGACCTGCGCCGCGACGAGCCGTACCTCGCCTACGGCGAACTCCAGGACACCCTGAAGGTCGTCACCCGCACCGACGGCGACTGCCTCGCCCGCTTCGAGTGCCTCCTGGAGCAGACCCACAACGCCCTCGACCTCGCCGACGCCTGCCTGGACCGCCTGGCCGAGCTCGCGCCCGGGCCGATCAACCAGCGGCTCCCGAAGGTGCTGAAGGCGCCCGAGGGCCACACGTACGCGTGGACCGAGAACCCGCTCGGCATCAACGGCTACTACCTGGTCAGCAAGGGCGAGAAGACCCCGTACCGGCTGAAGCTGCGCTCGGCCTCGTACAACAACATCCAGGCGCTGGCGGAGCTGTTGCCCGGGACGCTGGTCGCGGACATGGTGGCGATCCTCGGGTCACTCTTCTTCGTGGTCGGCGACATCGACAAGTAGCGCGGCGGCGTCGAGAGACCCCACCGGCTGGAGCAGCCACACGAAGTCGCCCAGTCCGCCGCGCGCCAGCAGTTCCGCCGCCTCCGAGGCGCCCGCGAGGGCGCGTACGTAGGCCGCCGGGTCGGTGGAGGCCAACGCGAGCGGGGGGCGTGCGCCCGTGACACCCAGGGCGCGCAGGGCATCGCGCTGGGGGCGCAGCAGAGCAGCTGGGGGCGTGCGCCCCGGAACGCACGTCGCCGCGTGGGCCGCCGCGCACGCGTCCAGCGCGACATGCGCGGTGATGTCGCACGACCCGTCCGGCACCGGCGGCGTCTGGCGCCCCTCCCGGAAGCCGGTGAGCGTCCCGAACGGCGGGCGGGCGTCCCTGGTGTGCGCGTAGTCGGCGGCCACGGCCAGCCCGCCGTCCAGGGCCGCCACGGCGGACGCCCAGGCGGAGTCCCGGGGGAGCCCGATCTCGGCCCGCAGCCCCTCCCGCGGTCCTTCGTCACCGGCCGGCGGCCACCACCGCGCCAGCCACTCGGCCTCCGCCCCGTCCACCGGCTCCCCGAGCCGTTCGGCTCCGTCGTCCCGCACGAGCACCCGCCGCGCCACGCCCGCGGAGTCCACCTCCGCCACCTCCACCGGGACGTTGTCCAGCCACTCGTTGGCGAACAGCAGTCCCGTCACCCCACCGCCCGGCGGCTCGGCGAGCCACTCGATCCGGTGGTCCAGCCCCTCGGGGCGGCCGGCCACCTCGACGGCGTACGCGCGCGTGCGGGCGGCCACCTCGGCGGGCAGCGCGGCGAGCACCCCGGTGACCAACTCGCCCCGCCCGGCCGCTATGTCCACGAAGTCCAGCGACGAGGGCCGCCCCAGCGCCTCGTCGACCCGGCACAGCAGCCGCGCCACGGCCCCGGCGAACAGCGGCGACGCGTGCACGGACGTCCGGAAGTGCCCGGCGGGCCCCTCGGATCCGCGGTAGAAACCGGCCGGTCCGTAGAGGGCGTCCTGCGTCGCTTCCCTCCAGCCCCGCCAGTCGCGCCGCGCCCCTGAAGCCCCTCTGATCCCTGGTGTCACACGGCCAGGCTAGGCGCACAGGAGAGCGGAGCCTCCACCTTGCGGAGTATGCGCGGGCGATGCGGATCGGCCCTCCGGTTGACCCCTGCACCTATCTCCCTTCCCTACGCTGGGTCACGTGCAGCGCCTCTACGATTTCCTCCGCAGACACCCGATCGGGGTCGACTGCTTCTGGGCCCTCGTCCTGCTCGGGATCTCCGTCATGTCCGTGGCTCCCCAGGAGGAGGCCCGGGGGACGGACATGACGGCGCTGACCGTCCCCTTCGTCCTGCTGCTGTGCGTGGTGATCGCGCTGCGCAGGCTGATGCCGGAGAAGATGCTGCTGCTGGCCGTCGCGCTGGGTCTGGGGCAGCTCGCGCTGGACGTGTCGACCATGCCGGCCGACTTCGCCCTCCTGGTGATCGTCTACACCGTGGCCGCGACCGGCGCCCGCTGGGCCTCCCGGACCGCGCTGGCCGTGGGGCTGTGCGCCGCCCCCGTCGCCCAGCTCCGCTGGCCGATGGAGGACGCGGGCATGGGCAGCAACATCGCCATAACGGTTTTCCAGGCGGTGCCCTTCGCCCTCGCCTGGGTGCTCGGCGACTCCATCCGCACCCGCCGCGCCTACTTCGCGCAGTTGGAGGAACGGGCCGCACGGCTGGAGAAGGAGCGCGAGGCGCAGGCCAAGGTCGCGGTCGCCGCCGAACGCGCCCGGATCGCGCGCGAGCTGCACGACGTCGTGGCGCACAACGTCTCCGTGATGGTGGTGCAGGCCGACGGCGCCGCATACGTGCTGGACGCCGCCCCCGACCAGGCGAGGAAGGCGCTGGAGACCATCTCCTCCACCGGCCGACAGGCCCTCGCGGAGATGCGCCGCCTGCTCGGCGTGCTGCGCACCGGTGAGCACCAGGAGGCCGGCGAGTACGTCCCGCAGCCCGACGTCCAGCAGATCGAGGACCTCGTGGAGGAATGCCGCAGCTCCGGGCTGCCCGTCGACTTCAAGGTGGAGGGCACTGCGCGCCGGCTGCCCAGCGGCCTCGAGCTCACCGCGTACCGCATCGTGCAGGAGGCGCTGACCAACACGCGCAAGCACGGCGGTCCCAACGCGGGCGCGAGCGTGCGCCTGGTCTACTTCGACGACGGGCTCGGGCTGCTCATCGAGGACGACGGCAAGGGCGCCCCGCACGAGCTGTACGAGGAGGGCGGCTTCGACGGCCAGGGTCACGGACTGATCGGCATGCGCGAGCGGGTCGGCATGGTCGGCGGCACCCTGGACGCCGGGCCGAGACAGGGCGGAGGGTTCCGCATCAGCGTGCTGCTGCCGCTGAAACCGGCACACTGACACCCGCGCCCATACGCACGTACCGCGTTTACACCTGTAAGCCTGCAAGCCTGTAAGGAAGAGGCGCCGATGGCGATCCGCGTAATGCTCGTCGACGACCAGGTGCTGCTGCGCACCGGGTTCCGGATGGTGCTGGCGGCCCAGCCGGACATGGAGGTCGTCGCGGAGGCGGGCGACGGCGTCGAGGCCCTCCAGGTGCTGCGTTCGACGGCCGTGGACGTCGTCCTGATGGACGTCCGCATGCCCAAGCTCGACGGCGTCGAGACCACCAGCCGGATCTGCGTGGACCCGGCCGCGCCGAAGGTGCTCATCCTGACCACCTTCGACCTCGACGAGTACGCGTTCTCGGCGCTGAAGGCGGGCGCCTCCGGCTTCATGCTCAAGGACGTGCCGCCGGGCGAGCTGCTCGCCGCCATCCGCTCCGTGCACAGCGGCGACGCGGTGGTCGCCCCCTCGACCACGCGCCGGCTCCTGGACCGGTTCGCGCCGATGCTGCCGGCCACCGGTCAGGAGCCCCGGCACAAGGAACTCCAGCGGCTCACCGGGCGGGAGCGCGAGGTGATGGTGCTGGTCGCGCAAGGTCTGTCCAACGGGGAGATCGCGGCCCGGCTCGTGCTGTCGGAGGCGACCGTGAAGACGCACGTGGGCCGCATCCTGACCAAGCTGGGCCTGCGGGACCGGGTGCAGGTGGTGGTCCTCGCCTACGAGACCGGGCTGGTGCGTGCAGGCAGGGGGCAGGGCTGACGGGGGCGAGGCGCTGACGGGGGCAGGGCTGGCGGGGGCGGGGCTGACGCCCCCGCGGCGGGCGCCCGACCGGCCGCGCGGCGGCTACCGGAGTATGCCCTCCAGGAAGTCGCTGCCCAGCCGGGCCACCACCGTCACGTCCAGTTGGTGCAGGACGTACCGCCCGCGGCGGCGGGTGGTGATCAGGCCGGCCTTCTTCAGCACGCCCAGGTGCCGGGATATCTCCGGGGCCGTCACGCCGTGCGCCTGCGCCAGCTCGCTCGTGGTGTACGCGCTGCGGGCCAGATGGCGGCAGATCCGCATCCGGACCGGGTGGGACAGCGCGGTCATCCGCAGCGTGAGCTGCTCGACCGACGGCGGCGAGGCCGGCTCGGGGGAGCCGACGGGGTAGTGCAGCACCGGCTGCCAGCCGTGCCGGTGCAGGACCATCAGATGCGGCCAGCCCAGACTCGTCGGGACGAGGAGGAGCCCGCCGTCCGCCGTCGCCGAACGGCCGTCGCCCAGCTTGTCGACCGTGATCCGCGCGGCGCTCTCGTCCAGCGTGACCGCCGGGGACACGGCGGCCAGCGCCTCGGTGAGGCCCTTGCGGTGCAGCAGGTCCGTCTTGTGGCGGGCGTCCGCCGCCAGCTGGTGGCGCAGCCGCGACCACGCCTCCGCGAAGAACGCCTCGTCGCAGTCCTGCGCGAACTGCCGCAGCCAGCGGCGGATCAGCGGCGGATCGGCCAGCAGCCGCTCGCTGAAGCGCAGCTGTTGCGGTCCGCGCGCGGCGGCCAGGTCCAGAGCGCGCCGGCGCGCCTCGGCGTCCGCGAGCGCGGAGGGCCCACCGCTGCTGTACGGCAGGGCGCAGGTGAACTCCAGTGCCGCGTCCACGAACTGATCGTCGGACAGCTTGTCGAGCAGGTCCAGGTCCTCGGCGAGGGTGGCGCCGGGCAGCGTGCTGCGGCCCGGCACGCCGGCGAACGGCATGAACAGGTCCGAGAAAGTCGTCCGCCACAGGAA
Organism: Streptomyces sp. NPDC097107; assembly: GCF_044762405.1. NCBI lineage: Bacteria > Bacillati > Actinomycetota > Actinomycetes > Kitasatosporales > Streptomycetaceae > Streptomyces > Streptomyces sp. NPDC097107. The sequence continues at coordinate 668,621 of NZ_JBIWEF010000002.1, forward strand.
GTCGGCCTCGCACATCCGGTCGGCCAGATGGGAGTCGAGCCGGGCGGTCACCCCCGTCGCCCAGCCCTGCAGGCCCGGGTGGTGCCCCGGCTCGGACAGCGCGTGCAGCGCCATGCCCAGCTCGGCCAGGGGCGAGGGCACGACGGCGATCCTCTCCGGCCGCAGCCCCGCGATGTCGATGCGCACGCTCATGCCCTCATGGTGCACCCCGCCACCGACAACGCCGCCGTCGATTGACCGCCGCCGTCAATCGGCGCGACCGCGGAGCCGTGCCGGAGCAGTCTGGAGTCACCGGGGCAGCCGCGGGGCCCGCCCCTCTTCCACTCACTCAGTACGTCCTCCCGGAAGGCGATTCCCATGAGCATCACGCAGCAGCACCTCCTCGACGCCTACCGTGCCCGGCAGCTCGGCGAGCCCGCGCCACCCGCGCCCGGCACCCACGACCGGCGGGTAGTGCGCGAGTGGCGCGACCGCCGCCGGTTCCGGGCCGTGCTCGCCGGCCGCCCGGCGCACGGCCGCGTGCCCTGCGCCGGTGGTGGTCCCTGTTGCCGCGGGCTCTCGGCTGACGCGGGCGGCCGCCGGGCGCGCCGCCGCGCCGCCGTTCAGCCCGTCAGCCGGGCCACGAAGTCGGCGACCGCCGCCTGCACCTCGTCGGCCGTCCAGTCCAGGCCCGCCGCGTCCACCCCGACCTCGGTGGCGGCGAGTCCCGGTCCGGGCGTGTCCCAGCCCCGGGAGAAGAGCAGGGTCCCCGTCTCCTCGCCCTGCCGCACCGCGGCCTCGCCGACCACATCGGCGTCGTACGGCAGCCAGACCTGGAACTCGTGGGTGTGCGGTTCCTCGGGGTGCACCCGCGCCCACGGCAGTCCTGCCGCCGTGAAGCCCTCCCGCAGCGCGGCGGCCACCACGCGCGCGTGGGCCACGTACTCCGGCAGCCGGGGCAGCTCGCGCTCCAGGCCGGCCAGGGCCGACAGCACCGTGGGGAACTGCTGGAACACCGCGCCGCCGTACCGGTGCCGCCAGGCCTTCGCCTCCTCGATCAGCGTCCGGGGGCCGGCCAGGGCGGCGCCGCCGTAGCCCTTGAGGGACTTGTAGAACGAGACGTACACGCTGTCCGCGAGACCCGCGATCTCCTCCAGTGGGCGGCCGAAGTGGACGGTGGACTCCCACAGCCGGGCCCCGTCGAAGTGGACCACCGCGTCGCGCTCCCGCGCGGCATCGACGACCTCGGTGAGCTCCTCCCAGGTGGGCAGCACGAAACCGGCCTCCCTGAGCGGCAGCTCCAGCATCAGCGCCCCGAACGGCTCGTCGAAGTCGCGCACCTCGTCGGCGGTCGGCAGCCGGGGCTCGCTGGTCACCCGCACCGGGCGCAGCCCGCTGACCCGGCTGAAGGCGTCGCGCTCGTGCATCTCGGGATGGCTGAGCCCGTGCAGGGCGACGACCGGGTCGCCGGTGCGGCCGGCCCAGCAGCGCAGGGCCACCTGCTGGGCCATGGTGCCGGTCGGGAAGAAGGCGGCGGCCTCGGTGCCGAGCAGGGCGGCGACCTTCTCCTCCAGGGCCTCCACGATGCCGTTGCCGTAGATGTCGGACGGCTCGTCGAGGTCGTACAGCTCGGCCGCCCCGTCCAGCAGGGCGAGCCGCTCGCGCAGGGTGGTCGTGAACCCCGGGCCGACGAGTGTGCGCCGGGCGCCGCGATGGGCGGCCACGCGCCGCTCCCGGAGCCGCGCGCCGCGGTCCTCCGCCGGTTTCGCCGCCTCGGTCGATTCCGTAGGTTCCGCTTGTCCTGCTGCCGTACCAGTCATCCCGGGATCATGCCGCGCGGACGTCGGCGCGGGCACCCCGGTTTCCCACGGGTTCCGTCACGCGTTTCCACGCGCGCGTGAGTGTGTGCCCCGTCGTCGCACGGAAACCCACAGCCTGTGGACGACCGGACGCCCCCCGGACCAATCGCGTTAACATGACGAGAAATCGTCCGGTACCCCGAGCGGACTGGAACGGGAAGGCCGCCGTCGCGTGAACACAACCCCACAGCCAGACCCCAGGGACCGCCCCGCGCGTCTCACCGTAGGCGTCGTCGGCGCCGGACGCGTGGGCCCCGCGCTCGCCGCGTCCCTCCAGCTCGCCGGGCACCGCCCGGTGGCCGTCTCCGGTGTCTCCGACGCCTCCAGACGGCGTGCCGCCGCGCTCCTGCCCGACGTGCCGCTCATGCGGCCCGCGGAGGTCCTCCAGCGCGCCGAGCTGGTCCTGCTGACGGTCCCCGACGACGCCCTGCCCGGCCTGGTGACCGGGCTCGCCGAGACCGGCGCGGTGCGGCCGGGCCAGCTGCTCGCGCACACCTCCGGGCGGTACGGCGCGAGGGTCCTGGATCCCGCGCTGCGGGCGGGCGCCCTGCCGCTGGCCCTGCACCCTGCGATGACCTTCACCGGCACCCCCGTGGACGTCCAGCGCCTGGCCGGCTGTTCCTTCGGCGTCACCGCGCCCGAGGAACTGCGGCTGGCCGCCGAGGCCCTGGTCATCGAGATGGGCGGCGAGCCGGAGTGGATCGCCGAGGACAAGCGCCCGCTGTACCACGCCGCGCTCGCCCTGGGCGCCAACCATCTGGTCACCCTGGTCGCCCAGTCCATGGAGCTGTTGCGCACGGCCGGCGTCGAGGCCCCCGACCGGATGCTCGGCCCGCTGCTGGGCGCCTCCCTCGACAACGCCCTGCGCTCCGGCGACGCGGCCCTCACCGGCCCCGTCGCGCGTGGGGACGCGGGCACGGTCGCCGCGCACATCGTGGAACTGCGCGCACACGCCCCGCAGGCCGTCGCCGGCTACCTGGCCATGGCCCGCGCGACCGCCGACCGGGCCCTGGACCACGGTCTGCTGAAAGCCGAACTGGCCGAGGACCTGCTGGGGGTGCTCGCCGACGGCACGGACGGCGGCAACGGCACGGACGGCGGCGACCGCCCGGCCCCGGAAGACCGCACGGACGGCACCGACGGCACCGACCGCATCGCCGGCACGGACGGCGGCGACCGCCCGGCCCCGGAAGACCGCACGGACGGCATCGCCGGCACCGACGGCACCGACCGCGTCGCCGGCACGGACGGCAGCGACAACGGTGACGGCACCGACGGCACCGACGGCACCGGGGGAGACGACCGATGACCACCACCCCGCCGGCTCTGCTGCGCACCGCCGACGAGCTGCACGCGCGCGTGCGGCACGGCCGCCGGGCCGTCGTGATGACCATGGGCGCCCTGCACGAGGGCCACGCCACCCTGGTCCGCACGGCCCGCGACCTCGTCGGCCCGGACGGCGAGGTCGTCGTCACCGTCTTCGTCAACCCGCTGCAGTTCGGCGCCGGCGAGGATCTCGACCGCTACCCGCGCGCCCTGGACGCCGACCTGGGGATCGCCGGGCGGGCGGGCGCGGACGCCGTCTTCGCCCCCGCCGTCGACGAGGTCTACCCGGGCGGCGAACCCCAGGTGCGCGTCACAGCCGGCCCCATGGGCGAACGCCTGGAGGGCGCCTCCCGCCCCGGCCACTTCGACGGCATGCTCACCGTCGTCGCCAAGCTGCTCCACCTCACCCGCCCCGACCTGGCCCTCTACGGCCAGAAGGACGCCCAGCAGCTCGCCCTGATCCGCCGCATGGTCCGCGACCTGAACTTCGGCGTGGAGATCGTCGGCGTCCCCACCGTGCGGGAGGAGGACGGCCTGGCCCTGTCCAGCCGCAACCGCTACTTGTCGACCCGGGAGCGCCGCACCGCCCTCGCACTCTCCCAGGCCCTGTTCGCCGGCCTCGACCGGCACGCGGCCCAGGAGGCGCTGCGCGCGCGTGCCCGCGAGGTGCCCGCCACCCACGCGCGCGCCGAGGCGCTCAGCGCCCTGGGCGAGTCCCGTGCGGCGGCCGACGCCCACGCCGTCGCCACGTCCGCTCCCGACAGCGCCGCGGCCGTCCGGGCCGCCGCCCGCCTGGTGCTGGACGACGCGGCCCGCGCCGATCCGCCGCTGGAGCTGGACTACCTCGCCCTGGTCGACCCGTCCGACTTCACCGAGATCGGCGACGACCACACCGGCGAGGCCGTCCTCGCCGTCGCCGCCCGGGTCGGCGCGACCCGGCTGATCGACAACGTCCCCCTCACCTTCGGTACCTTCGGAGCCGCCTCGTGACCAGCACAGGCATACGACTGCACGCACCCGCACCCGGCTGGGCCATCGCCGCGGACGTGGTGGTCGTCGGCTCCGGCGTCGCCGGCCTGACCGCCGCCCTGCGCTGCGAGGCGGCCGGTCTGCGCACGGTCGTCGTCACCAAGGCCCGCCTCGACGACGGGTCCACCCGCTGGGCCCAGGGCGGCATCGCGGCGGCCCTCGGCGAGGGCGACACCCCCGAGCAGCACCTGGACGACACCCTGGTCGCCGGCGCGGGGCTGTGCGACCAGGAGGCGGTCCGCATCCTGGTCACCGAGGGCCCCGACGCGGTACGGCGGCTCATCGAGACCGGCGCGCACTTCGACGAGTCCGCCGAGGGCGGCCTGGCCCTCACCCGCGAGGGCGGCCACCACCGACGCCGCATCGCCCACGCGGGTGGCGACGCAACGGGCGCGGAGATCTCCCGCGCCCTGGTCGGGGCGGTACGCGCGCGTGGGATGCGCACGATCGAGAACGCCCTCGTCCTGGACCTCCTCACGGACGCGGACGGCCGCACCGCCGGCGTCACCCTGCACGTCATGGGCGAGGGCCAGCACGACGGCGTCGGAGCGGTGCACGCCCCCGCCGTCGTCCTCGCCACCGGCGGCATGGGCCAGGTCTTCTCGGCGACGACGAACCCGTCCGTCTCCACGGGCGACGGCGTCGCGCTCGCCCTCCGCGCGGGCGCCGAGGTGAGCGACCTCGAATTCGTCCAGTTCCACCCCACCGTCCTCTTCCTCGGTCCGGACGCCGAGGGACAGCAGCCCCTGGTCTCGGAGGCGGTACGGGGCGAGGGCGCCCACCTGGTGGACGCCGACGGCGTGCGCTTCATGCGGGGGCAGCACGAACTGGCGGAACTCGCCCCCCGGGACATCGTCGCCAAGGGCATCACGCGCCGTATGCAGGAGCGGGACGCCGAGCACATGTACCTGGACGCGCGCCACTTCGGCGCGGAGATGTGGGAGCACCGCTTTCCCACGATCCTCGCCGCCTGCCGCGCCCACGGCATCGATCCGGTCACCGAGCCGATCCCGGTGGCCCCGGCCGCCCACTACGCCTCCGGCGGCGTCCGCACCGACGCCCGCGGCCGTACGACGGTCCCCGGCCTGTACGCGTGCGGCGAGGTCGCCTGCACGGGTGTGCACGGCGCCAACCGCCTGGCCTCCAACTCACTCCTGGAGGGCCTGGTCTACGCCGAGCGCATCGCCGCGGACATAGCCGCCGGCCACGCGGACGACACCCTCCGCGCGCGCGTACCCGCACCCCTCCAACAGCCCGCGAACCCGGCGCACCCGCTCCTCCCGCCCGAGTCCCGCCTGACCATCCAGCGGATCATGACCGCCGGCGCCGGCGTCCTGCGCTCGGCCGGCTCGCTCACGCGGGCGGCGGACCAGCTGCTCCACCTCCACACCGAGGCCCGCGAAGCCCTGCACGAGAACGGCAAGACGTCCGAGCCGGGCGTGGACACCTGGGAGGCCACCAATCTCCTCTGCGTGGCCCGCGTCCTGGTGGCCGCGGCGGCGCGGCGCGAGGAGACCCGCGGCTGCCACTGGCGCGAGGACCACGCGGACCGCGACGACCCGACGTGGCGCCGCCACATCGTCGTACGCCTGAACCCGGACCGGTCCCTCGCCGTGCACACCACGGACACGCCAGAATTCCCCCCGACCACCCACGGCCCCCAGCCGGCGCAGCGTCCCCAGGAGCAGTGACAGCAGTGAACACCCCCGACCTTCCCCTCGCCTCCACCGGAGGCTGCGGCGACGGCTGCGCCTGCGGCGCGGACACCGACGAAGACGCCTTCATGGAGTGCGGCCTCGACCCCGCGCTCGCGGCCCTGATGCTGGACTCCGGCCTGGACCCCGTGGAGGTCGAGGACCTCGCGAACCTCGCCATCCAGGAGGACCTGGCGGGCGGCGTGGACGTGACGACGGTCGCGACCATCCCCGAGGACGCAGTGGCCACCGCCGACTTCACCGCGCGTGAGGCGGGAGTGGTGGCCGGTCTCCGGGTCGCCGAGGCGGTGATGTCGGTCGTCTGCACGGACGAGTTCGAGGTGGAACGCCACGTCGAGGACGGCGACCGCGTGGAAGCCGGCCAGAAGCTCCTCTCCGTCACCACCCGCACCCGCGACCTCCTCACCGCCGAGCGCAGCGCGCTGAACCTCCTGTGCCGCCTGTCGGGCATCGCCACGGCCACGCGCGCGTGGGCGGACGTCCTGGACGGCACGAAGGCGAAGGTCCGGGACACCCGCAAGACGACCCCCGGGCTGCGCTCCCTCGAGAAGTTCGCGGTCCGCTGCGGCGGCGGCGTCAACCACCGCATGTCCCTCTCGGACGCCGCCCTGGTCAAGGACAACCACGTGGTGGCCGCCGGCGGCGTGGCAGCGGCCTTCCGGGCCGTCCGCGAGCGCTTCCCCGACGTCCCCATCGAGGTCGAGGTCGACACCCTGCACCAGCTCCGCGAGGTCGTGGACGCCGGCGCGGACCTGATCCTCCTGGACAACTTCACCCCGGACGAGTGCGAGGAAGCGGTGGCCCTGGTCGCCGGCCGGGCCGCCCTGGAGGCCTCGGGGCGCCTGACCCTCACCAACGCCAAGGCGTACGCGGCCACGGGTGTCGACTACCTCGCCGTGGGCGCCCTCACCCACAGCTCCCCGATCCTGGACATCGGCCTGGACCTGCGAGCGGCGGAGTAGAGCCATGCTGCTGACGATCGACGTAGGCAACACGCACACCGTCCTGGGTCTCTTCGACGGCGAGGACATCGTCGAACACTGGCGCATCTCCACGGATTCGCGCCGCACCGCCGACGAGCTGGCGGTCCTCCTCCAGGGCCTGATGGGCATGCACCCGCTGCTCGGCGACGAGCTGGGCGACGGCATCGACGGCATCGCCATCTGCGCGACGGTCCCCTCGGTCCTGCACGAACTGCGCGAGGTCACCCGCCGCTACTACGGCGACGTCCCCGCGGTCCTCGTCGAACCGGGCGTGAAGACGGGCGTCCCGATCCTCACCGACCACCCCAAGGAGGTCGGCGCCGACCGCATCATCAACGCGGTCGCGGCCGTCGAGCTCTACGGCGGCCCGGCGATCGTCGTGGACTTCGGCACGGCGACGACGTTCGACGCGGTCAGCGCGCGCGGGGAGTACATCGGCGGGGTCATCGCCCCGGGTATCGAGATCTCGGTCGAGGCGCTCGGCGTCAAGGGCGCCCAGCTCCGCAAGATCGAGGTGGCCCGGCCGCGGAGCGTGATCGGCAAGAACACGGTCGAGGCGATGCAGTCCGGCATCGTGTACGGCTTCGCCGGCCAGGTCGACGGGGTGGTCAACCGCATGGCCCGCGAGCTGGCCGACGACCCCGACGAGGTCACGGTCATCGCGACGGGCGGGCTGGCGCCGATGGTCCTCGGCGAGTCCTCGGTCATCGACGAACACGAGCCGTGGCTGACGCTGATGGGGCTCCGCCTGGTGTACGAGCGGAACGTGTCCCGCATGTAGCTGTCGGCGTGGGTATGGGCGCGGGTGCGGGCCGGGGTGGGCGTCGCGGCCCGGCGCTGTGGGGCCGGGGTGGGCGTCGCGGCCCGGTGCCGCGGGGTGCCTCCCTCTCTCGGCGCGCCGCGGGGTGCCTCCCCCTCTCGGCTCCGCTCGAACGGGAGGTGCCGCCACCGCTCACCCCCTGCCGCCCCGGGAAGCACCTCCCAGGAGCGGCACGCACTGGAGGAGGCACGACTGCCCGCGGCCGGGAGGTGAGGGGCGGTATCCGCATACGAGTGGCCGCCCACGCCACACCCGCACCCTATGCCGAGTTTGTCTGATTAGCGCGTATCGTCGCCGCATGCCCACGCCCTACGGATCCCGCGGCGGTATGGCGTTCGGTGCTCAGGAGCTGCGTGTGCTCCGGCGCGCCCTCGCCCTCGCCCTGAACCCCAGCCCCGTCTCGGCGGAGGAGGCCCAGGACTGCCTCCGCCTCGCAGAGTCGCTCGACGAGGCGATGCGGGAGAGCGCCAGGCTGCGCGCCTTCCTGGTGGCCGACCTCGCCCGGTACCGCGCCGCGCTCCCCGGCACCGTCACCGGTTACCTCGCGCTCCTGGACGAGGCGCTGGGCGCCGGGCACCGCCCGGACGCGGACGACCTCGCCGCCCTCGGAGCCCTGCGCGGCAACCCCGCTGCGGCCGCTCTCCTGGCCCGCTGCGGGCCGAAGGCGGCCACGGTGACCCGCGCGGCCACAGTCGTCCTCCCGGCCGCTCGTACCCGCCTCCACGCTCTCCCCGGCGGTCGGCAGCCCGACAAGGAACCCGCGCGGAAGCCCGCCCAGAAACCGGCCCCCCGCCCCGCCCCGGCCGCCCCGAAGCGCCCCGTCCCCACCCCGGGCGAGGTCTTCCCGCGCCGCAGGCCGGCCCCGCCCGCCCCCGGCTCCCGGCACCACCTCGTGGCCGGGTGACACGGCCTGGCTACCCTGGCTCCATGGACTACGTCTCCGCGCTCCTGCCCCCGGCCGTCATGGCCGTGTTCTTCATCGGCGTGATCAGGGTGATCGTGAAGACCCAGGGTGGCGCCAACAAGGCCAAGGAGGACGCGGCCGTCGACGCCGCCCTCGCGCGAGCGGAGGGCGCCCGTCAGGCGCCCGCCCACCCCGAGGCCTGACCGAGCCCCGCACCCGCGCACGGCTCCCCGCACCCATCGCGAGGAGTCGTGCGCCCTTTTTGTGCTCATTTGCTCGCAAAATCGCACGTCCGGCACGCCGTCGCCCGGATCTCCCACTATCGTTCAGAGCGTGCCTCGCCCATTGGGAGAACTCGAAGACGCGGTCATGACGAGGGTGTGGAAGTGGAACCGCCCCGTGACCGTTCGGGAAGTCCTGGAAGACCTGCAACAGGAACGGTCCATCGCGTACACCACGGTGATGACCGTTTTGGACAATCTCCATCAGAAGGGCTGGGTGCGCCGCGAGGCGGAAGGCCGGGCCTATCGATATGAGGCGGTCTCCACCCGTGCCGCCTACGCCGCCGCGCTGATGAACGACGCTTGGTCCCAGAGCGACAACCCCACCGCCGCCCTCATCGCCTTCTTCGGCATGATGAGCGAGGAACAGCGCGAGGCGCTCAGAGACGCCATCCGCATCGTGCAGGGGCCGGAAACCCCCGCGCCCAACCCCGGCTCGGTACCGGACGCGGGCGAGCGATAGCGTCCCCACATGTCAAAAGCCATCACCGTCCGGCGGGCCCGCACCAGCGATGTCCCCGACGTGCGCCGGCTCCTCGACACGTACGTCCGTGACCGCATCCTGCTCGACAAAGCGATGGTGACGCTTTACGAGAGCATCCAGGAGTTCTGGGTCGCGGAACGGGACGACAACGCCGAGGTGGTCGGCTGCGGCGCCCTGCACGTGATGTGGGAAGACCTCGCGGAAGTACGCACTCTCGCGGTGAAGCCGGGCCTGAAGGGCTACGGCGTCGGTCACCGGCTGCTGGAGAAGTTGGTGGAGACGGCACGCTGGCTCGGTGTTCGCCGCGTATTCTGCCTGACCTTCGAAGTGGACTTCTTCGGCAAGCACGGCTTCGTGGAGATCGGGGAGACACCCGTCGACACCGATGTCTACGCGGAGCTGCTGCGTTCCTATGACGAGGGCGTAGCGGAGTTCCTGGGTCTCGAACGAGTGAAACCGAACACCTTGGGCAACAGCCGGATGCTTCTGCATCTGTGATCGTCGGGCAACGGCGGGCATCCGTAGCTCTTCCCAGTCCTTCGCAGCCCTTCGCCAGGTTTATTCCACCGACGGACCGTTCGCGGGTTCCCTATGTCCGAAACGCGCATCTTCTCGACCCGGAGGCGAGCTGCCGGTCTCCGTCGAGGGTTTGTGTTTTTCCGGCAAAAGCGGTTTGCTTTCCGACGTACTGCAGTACTGCATATAACAAGGGACGGCGATACGGCGGACGCCGGCGGATCTCCGGCCCTCAAGTTATCGATGAAAGGAAATCCGGTGGCACAGAAGGTTCAGGTCCTTCTTGTCGATGACCTCGACGGTGGCGAGGCAGACGAGACCGTGACGTTCGCGCTGGACGGCAAGACGTACGAGATCGATCTCACCACCGCCAATGCGGACAAGCTCCGTGGGCTTCTCGATCCCTACCTGAAGGGCGGCCGGCGTACCGGGGGCCGTGCCTCGGGCGGACGCGGCAAGGCACGTGCCTCTTCCGGCGGCAGCCAGGACACCGCGGCGATCCGCGCGTGGGCGAAGGAGAACGGCTACGAGGTCAACGACCGCGGCCGTGTTCCCGCGACGATTCGCGAGGCGTACGAGCAGGCCAACGGCTGATCACCCGGCCCGCGCCACGGACTCCGCCCCGAACGCCCTCAGAACGTCGCCCGCTGGAACGGGGAGACCGGGAGGGACGGGGAGGACGGCGAGGGCACGGAGAGTCGGACCCGGTGGCACTGAGTCGCCAGCGTCTGGACCAGTCGCGCGAGATCGGGGGCGGCTCCGGCGCCCCGAACGGCCGACAGTGCCGGCAGCGAGGCGTCGACCCCGCACCCCGGCTCCGGGGCGCGCAGCCAGACGGCGGTGCCCTGCAGGCCGTCGCGACCCGGGGGACGCGGCGGCAGGCCGGTCGAGCCCGGTTCGGGGGCCAGGGGCGCCTCCATGAGGCCGCCCGCGCCGACCGCCATCAGGTCGAGCGGCAGCGAGCCCCACTCCAGCCACTCCAGCAGCCCGGGCATCTCCTCCGCGCCGCCCGCCGCCACGAGCAGCAGCATCCGCTCGCCCCGGACGGCCACCGGAAAGCCGGGCCCCCGCGGGGCCGGGCCGGGCCGCCGGAGCAGCCCGAGCCGTTCCAGTGCCGCGAGGCCCGCCTCGGCCGGGACGTCCAGTACGTCGAAGCGGACGCCCACGCGGAGCCGTACCGGGGCCCCGGGCACCGTCGGCCAGCCGAGGGCGCTCTCGTACCACCCCCGCACCCGCTCCCACGTGCCACCCGCGTCGAGCGGCCGGCGGGGGAACGGCACCGAGGGGGCGGCGGGTGCCGACGGTGCGGAGGAAAGGACAGAGGCTGTCGTCCGGGCCGGGGGGACCGGAGGAACCGGGGGCGGGGCGCCGACCATGCCAAGTGCAACAGCCGAAAGAGCGCTCAGGTTACGCTGGGTGGCAAGCTGAATGCGCTGAGTGCCGGAAGAGGGGGCGTGCGGGGGTGCGGGGAGGCGCAAGGTTGTTCGCCCGTAGCGGAGGGAACCGGGGGGCGCGGCATGGAGTGCCAGTCCCAGCGGGTAAGACATCCCTAGTGGGAGGGGGCGACACGCAGATTGGGCCGTCTCACGTTCGCCATCGGCGTACTGGCGAGTGGGGTAAGTGCCTGGCCTGCGGGAACATCGTCTCGCACCATCGGGTTGTGGCAGATGTCGGCGTCAGGGGTCAGGAGGCCATCGACGGTGTCGGCAGTTGGAATGAGCGGTCCCCGCTTGCGGGACTAAGCTGCGGAAGGACAGGGAGGGGAAGTTCCCCTTACTGCCTGACCGCTCTGAGGAGCGATTAACGATGTTCGAGAGGTTCACCGACCGCGCGCGGCGGGTTGTCGTCCTGGCTCAGGAAGAAGCCCGGATGCTCAACCACAACTACATCGGCACCGAGCACATCCTCCTGGGCCTGATCCACGAGGGTGAGGGTGTCGCCGCCAAGGCCCTTGAGAGCCTCGGGATTTCGCTCGAGGCGGTCCGCCAGCAGGTGGAGGAGATCATCGGCCAGGGCCAGCAGGCCCCGTCCGGCCACATTCCCTTCACTCCCCGTGCCAAGAAGGTTCTGGAGCTGTCGCTCCGCGAGGCCCTCCAGCTGGGCCACAACTACATCGGCACGGAGCACATCCTGCTCGGCCTGATCCGTGAGGGCGAGGGCGTCGCCGCCCAGGTCCTGGTCAAGCTGGGCGCAGATCTGAACCGGGTGCGGCAGCAGGTCATCCAGCTGCTCTCCGGTTACCAGGGCAAGGAGACCGCCACCGCCGGCGGTCCTGCGGAGGGCACGCCCTCCACGTCCCTGGTCCTCGACCAGTTCGGCCGGAACCTCACCCAGGCCGCTCGTGAGTCCAAGCTCGACCCGGTCATCGGGCGCGAGAAGGAGATCGAGCGGGTCATGCAGGTGCTGTCCCGCCGTACCAAGAACAACCCGGTGCTGATCGGTGAGCCCGGCGTCGGCAAGACCGCCGTCGTCGAGGGCCTCGCGCAGGCCATCGTCAAGGGCGAGGTGCCCGAGACCCTCAAGGACAAGCACCTCTACACCCTGGACCTCGGCGCGCTGGTCGCCGGCTCCCGCTACCGCGGTGACTTCGAGGAGCGCCTGAAGAAGGTGCTCAAGGAGATCCGCACCCGCGGCGACATCATCCTGTTCATCGACGAGCTGCACACGCTGGTCGGTGCGGGTGCCGCCGAGGGCGCCATCGACGCCGCGAGCATCCTCAAGCCGATGCTGGCCCGCGGTGAGCTGCAGACCATCGGTGCGACCACGCTGGACGAGTACCGAAAGCACCTGGAGAAGGACGCGGCCCTCGAGCGCCGCTTCCAGCCGATCCAGGTCGCGGAGCCGTCGCTGCCGCACACGATCGAGATCCTCAAGGGCCTGCGGGACCGTTACGAGGCCCACCACCGCGTCTCCATCACGGACGAGGCCCTGGTCCAGGCGGCGACGCTCGCCGACCGCTACATCTCGGACCGCTTCCTGCCGGACAAGGCGATCGACCTGATCGACGAGGCCGGCTCCCGGATGCGCATCCGCCGGATGACCGCGCCGCCGGACCTGCGCGAGTTCGACGAGAAGATCGCCGGCGTCCGCCGCGACAAGGAGTCCGCGATCGACTCGCAGGACTTCGAGAAGGCCGCCTCCCTGCGCGACAAGGAGAAGCAGCTCCTCGCCGCCAAGGCCAAGCGGGAGAAGGAGTGGAAGGCCGGCGACATGGACGTCGTCGCCGAGGTCGACGGCGAGCTGATCGCCGAGGTCCTCGCGACCGCCACCGGCATCCCGGTCTTCAAGCTCACGGAGGAGGAGTCCTCGCGTCTGCTGCGCATGGAGGACGAGCTCCACAAGCGGGTCATCGGCCAGGTCGACGCCGTCAAGGCGCTGTCCAAGGCGATCCGCCGTACCCGTGCCGGTCTGAAGGACCCGAAGCGTCCCGGTGGCTCGTTCATCTTCGCCGGTCCGTCCGGTGTCGGTAAGACCGAGCTGTCCAAGGCGCTCGCGGAGTTCCTCTTCGGTGACGAGGACGCGCTGATCTCCCTCGACATGTCGGAGTTCAGCGAGAAGCACACGGTCTCCCGTCTCTTCGGTTCGCCCCCCGGTTACGTGGGCTACGAGGAGGGCGGTCAGCTGACGGAGAAGGTGCGCCGCAAGCCGTTCTCGGTCGTCCTCTTCGACGAGGTCGAGAAGGCCCACCCGGACATCTTCAACTCGCTGCTGCAGATCCTGGAGGACGGTCGCCTGACCGACTCCCAGGGCCGGGTCGTGGACTTCAAGAACACGGTCATCATCATGACGACCAACCTCGGCACCCGGGACATCTCCAAGGGCTTCAACCTCGGCTTCGCGGCCTCGGGTGACAAGAAGACCAACTACGAGCGCATGAAGAACAAGGTCCAGGACGAGCTGAAGCAGCACTTCCGGCCCGAGTTCCTCAACCGCGTCGACGACGTGGTCGTCTTCCCGCAGCTGAGCCAGGAGGACATCCTGCGGATCGTCGACCTGATGATCGACAAGGTCGACGAGCGCCTCAAGGACCGGGACATGGGCATCGAGCTCTCCCAGTCCGCCAAGGAGCTGCTGTCCCAGAAGGGCTACGACCCGGTGCTGGGCGCGCGTCCGCTGCGTCGCACGATCCAGCGCGAGGTCGAGGACACGCTGTCGGAGAAGATCCTCTTCGGCGAGCTGCGCCCCGGCCACATCGTGGTCGTGGACACCGAGGGCGAGGGCGACGCCAAGATCTTCACCTTCCGGGGTGAGGAGAAGTCGGCGCTCCCCGACGTCCCGCCGATCGAGCAGGCGGCCGGCGGCGCCGGGCCGAACCTGAGCAAGGAGGCGTAGCCCTCCGGGGGTGAGCCGGGAAAGGGGCTGCTTCGGGACTTCCGTCCCGGGGCGGCCCCTTTCGCTGCCCCTTTCGCTGTGCCGTGTCAGCGTTCGTCCAGGGTGATTTCTGCGTCCGGGAAGAGGGCGGCGAAGGGCGCGATGTCGAAGCGGGCGCCGGGGGCGGTCTGGAGGACGACGTTGCGCACGTCGGGCACCAGGGCAGGGACGGACGACACGTCCTCGTGCCCTTCCAGGGCCGCGAAGCTCAGGTCGACGACGCCGGGGAGAACCGTCATCGCCCGAGGCCGCCCGGCAGGAGCGACGCGTTCAGATAAAGGGCTGTGAGCAGCGGCAGCCGGGCGATCTCCGCCCAATCCTCCGCGTCGAGTGAAAGGGCGGGGCCCAGGCTGAGGTACTTCAAGGTCTGCCAGTGGGACAGACCGCGAAGACCGGTGTTGTCGATGGCCGCGAGCCCGAGAAAGAGGAACTCGAACGGCGCGGCCAAGGGGAGGGCGTCCGTCAGCCGGCTGCCCGGAAGGCTCCTGTGTGAGGGACAGGAAGTGGAGCGAGTCCAGCTCGCGCAGACCGGACAGATCGGCCCGGGTCAGCCGGACCGGCCTGTCGACCAGTCCGGCGCCGGGGCCGCCCGTCGCGAAGAGCTTCTTCACCAGCGGGGCGACCAGGCTGGACGCCAACTTCCCGCCGAGTACCGCCGGTTCCATGCGCCACCCCCGTGGTGATCGACGGGGGGAGCCTGTCGAGTGTCAGGACAGCTGGCCGTCGTAGTCCGGGAGTTTGAAGGTCTTCTCGGCGTGGCCGCCCGACAGGTCGGTGGTGCTGTTGCCGATGTTCGCGATGATCGTGTAGCCCTTCGACTCGATCTCGGCGCGCTGTTCGGTCTTGTACTCGGCGACGTCCCGGAACAGGTCGAGGAAGCCGCGGACGTACAGACCGGAGGACTCGTAACCGGCGTGGTCGAGGTTCCACTCGGTGGGCGCCTCGATGATGCCCGGGCGGGCGGTCACGAAGAACAGGGCGACGCCGTGCTCCTGGGCGTACCGGGCGGTCTCCAGGACCGGCCGGTTGGCGGGCTGCGGGTAGCTGAAGCCGAAGTCGGTCTCCAGGGAGGTGTTGTCGATGTCGAGGACGATCGCCTGCTTCTCGCCGGGGCGGGCGTCGGCGATCCGCTCCTTCAGGTAGGGCAGCGCCGTGTCCATCACGGCCTTGCAGTCCCGCTGCCAGGTGTCGTAGCCGACGTCCGCGGTGGCGGCCGCGACGGCTGCGGTCGCGGAACCGCTCGTGACGGTCGCGGAACCGCTCGTGACGGTCGCGGCCTCCACGGGGGTGGCGAGGGCGACGAGGGCTGCCGCGGAGACCGCGCTCACCGATGTGCGGCGCAGCCAGGGGCGTCTGTTCATGGGGGGTCCTCTCACGTCCGTACGCGCTGCTGTTTGTCGAGTGCATGCTCGGTGCTGAGGATGGCGTGAGAGGAACCGTAGGGTTACTGAACGGTAAGTCGCTAGGGCCGTGCAGGAGATGACGGGAATCCGGCCCGGGCTCAGGGCGTGGAGCGCGGGTCACCTCGATTGAGCCGGGCAGGCGCTTCGCACCGCGGACGCCGCGGACCGGTGTGGTGCGTACGCGTCGTAGTCGGGTGTGCGTCGCCGGCGGGGCCGGGTCGGCGTCGTCGACATCGGACAAGGTGAGCGACACGGAGCGAGGGAACACCTCGACGAACGAACTCAGTTGCACCCCACCCGAGGGGAGTGCTGCCGGAGCCGGCGTCACCGCGCAGCGGTACCCGGTCGTGACCGGCCAGGGCCTGCTCGACGGGCTCGCGGGCCGTCGGCGGGGCACCGTCTCAGGCTGCCCGGGTGACGAGGAGCCGGGCCGCGAACCTCGTGGGCGCCGCCCCGGGCCGCCCGGCAGGCTCAGATACGCCGTGTCCTCGGCGGTGTGTGAGGGGGTGCTCTCGATCAGGAGGTCGGTACGGCTCACCAGATCGTCCAGGCTGCGGTGCTGCTCGCCGAGAGCGCGGGCGACGAACGCCGAGCGCCGGCGCGGCTCCTTCCCGCCCCGGAAGGACACGAGCGCCGACAGCCGCACCGGCCCGTCGACCAGTCCGGCGCCCGGGGCCTCTCCCGCACGAACAGCTTCTTCACCAGCGGGCCGACCGTGCTCGCCGTGAGCCTGGTTCCGTAGGTCGCCGGCCCACATCCCAGCCCGCCTCAAGCCGCGCGTAAGGCCGCGCCGGCGTAGTCCCCGTCACATTCACCGGTCCCTCGATCCTGCCCGCCGGTGATGTGCCGCACAGGGCTTTCAGCCTGTACTACCAGGAATAGTGGAAGCCGCAAGAACTACGAAAACGGACATATCTGTGCGCCGCGATGACGGGTGCGCGGGGCTTTGAGCTGGTTTTGTCCAGAATGGGGGCTCTGTCAAGAGTCAGGAAGTATCGCGCTGAAGTACTAAATAACGTCGTAGGTCACACCTTTGTGCGGTTCGGGGGTGCCGGGTTACCAATGTTGAAGCCCGCCCGGTGAGCGCCTCCGCGTCCCGCCGGAGAGGCTTTCCTCTGCACCCGTCCCCATGAGGTTCGAATGTTTCCGCGTGTCACGTCCCGCTCTTCCCGTACGACCATCCGCACCCGCGCCGCGGTGATGGCCGCAGGCCTCGGAGCCTCGGTCGCGCTGGGAGCCGGGGTCGCGGCCGCCACCGGCACCACGGCGGCTTCCAGCACCTCCACCGCCGCGAGCGCCGTCGAGGCCCAGGCCGCGGCGCAGGCCAAGGCGGCGAAGGCCGACGCGAAGACCGTCGCCGCCAAGAAGGCGGCCCCCGAGAAGAAGGCCGCCTCCTGGGTGGACCCGGTCAAGAAGTACAAGCTGACCGCGAGCTTCGCCCAGAACGGCGGCATGTGGGCCGCCAAGCACAGCGGCCAGGACTTCGCCGTGCCGATCGGCACCAACGTCGTCGCCGCGCACGGCGGCACCGTCGTCAAGGCCGGTGGCAACGGCGCCGGTGACGGCCCCGCCTACGGCAACGCGATCGTGATCAAGCACGGCAACGGCACGTACTCCCAGTACGCGCACCTGTCCAAGGTCAACGTGAAGGCCGGCCAGATCGTGAAGACCGGCCAGTCCATCGCCAAGTCCGGCAACACCGGCAACTCCAGCGGTCCGCACCTGCACTTCGAGATCCGTACGACCCCGAACTACGGCTCGGCCGTCGACCCGGTCTCCTTCCTGCGCGCCAAGGGCGTGACCGTCTGAGGGGCAGGGCTACGCGCCTGATGAACCCCGGTGTGCCTGGGTGACCAGATCGGTGGCGACCTCGAGAACAGCCGCGCGCTGTTCCTCGGGGTCGCCTTCGAGGTCGCTGAGGACGAACATCCCGGCGTGCAGCGTGAACAGCGCACTGACACAGCGGACCTGGTCGACCAGGTCCGCTTCCGGGTCGATGAGGCTGTCGCGCAGGCCGAGCATGCGGGTCTTGAACATCTCGCCGATGCGCAGGTCCC
Source organism: Streptomyces sp. NPDC097107 (assembly GCF_044762405.1). Lineage (NCBI taxonomy): Bacteria > Bacillati > Actinomycetota > Actinomycetes > Kitasatosporales > Streptomycetaceae > Streptomyces > Streptomyces sp. NPDC097107. The sequence goes on from NZ_JBIWEF010000002.1 coordinate 686,348, forward strand.
GCACCGTCGCCTGGTTCTCCTGCATGAAGCGGAACAGCGGCGCCGCGCCCGCCAGCGCCTCGCTGTAGCGGCGGATGATCTCCTGCTTGGCCTCCAGGGTGTGCGGCTGCTCACGCGCCCACGCGATCAGGTCCTCCATGGGCCGTGAGAGATCCTCGAAGATGCTGACGAGGATCTCTTCCTTGGTCTTGAAGTGGTAGTAGAGCGCGGCCTTGGTGACGTCCAGGATCTCGGCGATCTCGCGCAGCGAGGTCTTCTCGTACCCCTGTTCGGCGAAGAGTTCGAGCGCCACGTCCTGGATGCGCTGGCGGGTGTTCCCGCGGCGTCGCTGCTGCTTGGTGCCGTCCATCGTGCCGCCCATCCTCCTACGCACCTCCTGCTCCGCGCACTTTCCGAAAACTTACTTGACGACCGGCTAGTTGCGCGTCTACCTTCCCGAGTGTAGTCAACTTGCCGGTCGGCAAGTAAGTAGGCGAGTGGAGCAGCGAGCGGCTGGGGGAGTGGGAGCGATGGCGGACACACCAGGAGCGGGCGCGGACGCGCCGGGAGTGCAAGCCGGCGAGGCCGGCGGCAAGCAGCCGAGGAGCGTACGGGTCGTTCTGCTCGCGCTCATGATCGCGATGATGCTCGCGATGCTCGACAACATGATCATCGGCACCGCGATGCCGACGATCGTGGGCGAACTGGGCGGCCTGGAGCACCTGTCCTGGGTGGTCACCGCCTACACCCTCGCGACCGCGGCCTCCACTCCGCTCTGGGGCAAGATCGGCGACATGTACGGGCGCAAGGGCTCGTTCATGACGTCGATCGTGATCTTCCTGATCGGCTCGGCGCTCAGCGGCATGGCCCAGGACATGGGCCAGCTCATCGGCTTCCGCGCCGTCCAGGGCCTCGGCGCCGGCGGTCTGATGGTCGGCGTCATGGCCATCATCGGCGACCTGATACCGCCGCGGGAGCGCGGCAAGTACCAGGGCATGATGGCCGGCGTCATGGCGCTGGCGATGATCGGCGGACCGCTGGTCGGCGGCACCATCACCGACCACTGGGGCTGGCGCTGGTCCTTCTACATCAACATCCCGCTCGGCGCGGTCGCGCTGGTCGCCGTCAGCGCCGTACTGCACCTGCCGAAGAAGCGCAGCCAGGCGCGCATCGACTACCTGGGCGCCGCGCTGCTGACCGTCGGCATCACCGCCATCGTGCTCGTCACCACCTGGGGCGGCACCGAGTACGCCTGGACCTCCGCGCGGATCATGGAACTGATCGGCATCGGCGTCACCGCGCTGGTCGGGTTCGTGTTCTGGCAGACCCGGGCCGCCGAGCCGATCATGCCGCTGCACATCTTCCGCAGCCGCAACTTCGCGCTGATGTCCCTCATCGGATTCATCGTCGGTTTCGTGATGTTCGGCGCCACCCTCTTCCTGCCGCTGTACCAGCAGGCGGTGCAGGGCGCGTCCGCCACCAACTCCGGGCTGCTGCTCCTGCCGATGCTGGGCGCGATGCTCGTCACGTCGATAGTCGCGGGGCGAGTGACGACCAGCACCGGCCGCTACAAGGTCTTCCCGGTGGTCGGCGGCGCCCTGATGACCGTCGGGCTGTACCTGTTGTCGCTGATGGACACCGACACCAGCCGCCTCACCTCCGGGGTGTACATGGCCGTCGTCGGTCTCGGCATGGGCTGCCTGATGCAGATCACCATGCTGGTGGCGCAGAACAGCGTGGAGATGAAGGACATGGGCGTCGCGTCCTCCTCCACCACCCTCTTCCGCACCCTCGGCTCCTCCTTCGGCGTGGCGATCATGGGCGCCCTGTTCAACCACCGGGTCCAGGACGTCATGGCGGAGAAGGCCGGGGCGCTGGGCTCCGAGGTCACCGAGCAGTCGGCGCAGCTGGACGCGGCGAGTCTGGCCCAGCTGCCGGAGGCGGCGCGCGTGGCGTACCAGGACGCGGTCTCCTCCGGCACCCACGGCGCGTTCCTGCTCGGCGCCCTGGTGGCGGTGGTCGCCCTGGTCGCGGCGGTCTTCGTCAAGGAGGTCCCGCTGAAGGGGGCGGGCCCGAAGGCGGCCGACGCCCCGGCCGACGGCGACGGCCACGGCGACGGTGACACGGCCGCGGCGAAGGCGCCGGTGACCGAAGCGGTGTGACGCCCGCCTGTCACCAGGGCCTCCGGGTGGTTCCGGCTACCCGGAGGCGGTCCACCAGCTCGGTGATCGCCCACTGAAAGCGCGGCCGGCCCGGTGGCTAGGGTGGTGGCTGCGGAGGCGCCGCGAGGGCGGAAACCGGAGGGCGTGGCATGGCCGGAAACAGCGGAAGAGGCGGCGGAAGCCCGTTGCGACGAGCGGAGCTGACCGGCGCCGCCGGGACCGCCGTCCTTCCGGTCGCCGCGGTCGTCCTGGCGGGCGTGGAAGCCTCGTTGCCCTGGTGGGCGGTGGCCGGTCCGGCCGTGCTGACGGCCGGACTCGCGGGCTGGGCCGGGGCGCGGGTCGGCCGGCGGCGCGCCGTGCGCCGCGCGGCCCTGGAACCGGGCGAGAAGGTCCTCGGTACCTACACCGTCCGGCCTCCCCACCGCGAGCACACACCGCCCGCGGCGCACGAGGGCCCGCAGTACCAGCTCCTGGTGACCAGCCACGGCCTGCAACTGTGGGAGCGTTCCGCACTCCTGTGGCGCCACCCGTGGCCGGAGCTGCGCGTACTCGTCGACGGCCCGCGTCTGCGCGTCCACCACGAGGGACGCGAGGCCGGGAACATGCTGCTGGAACCGGCGGGGGCCGCCCAGGAGGTACGCCTCGCCGCCGCACGGCACGCGGCCGGCTGAGCGCTCGGTCACGGACGCGGCGTCGGCGGAGCCGCTCGGCTGACGCATTCGAACCACACCGTCTTGCCCCGCCCGTCGGCATACGGTGCGACACCCCACCGTTCGGTCACGGCCGCGACGATCACGAGTCCGCGCCCGCCGTCGCCCAGCGTGTCGGCAACCGCCGGAACGGGCAGTTCCGGGCAGCTGTCGGCGACCTCCACGCGTACTCCGCCGGGGTGCAGCAGGAAGCACACGCGGCAGCGGCGGCCGGGCACGTGCCGTACGACGTTGGCGACCAGTTCGGTGAGCGCCAGCTCGGCGGCGTCGGCCACGTCGGACAGGCCCGAGCGGACGAGGTAGAGCCGCAGGACGCGGCGCAGGTGCCGGGCCGAGTGCGCTCCCATGGCGAACTCGGCGTGGTACTGACTTGCAACGTCCGTCTCTTGCGGACCGGTTACGTGATTCACGCCACAAGGCTGCGACGCACTGCATACGCTCGGCTACGCACGGAAACGAACGCCGCGAGGTGTTGCCGTCCGCAGTCCCGGAGTGAGGTGCCGCAGTGGCCAACATCCAGTCCCTCGACCCGACCGCTTCCCCACTCGACTACTACGGCTGGGAACTGCGCCGCCAGCGCGAAGCGCACGGCCTCCGGCAGGGCCAGCTCGGCGAGATCATCTTCTGCACCGGATCACTGGTCGGCCAGATCGAGACCACGAAGAAGGTTCCGACGCGGGACTTCTCCGAGCGGGTGGACGCCGCGCTGGGCACGGACGGTTTGTTCTCCCGGCTGGTCGGGCTGGTGCTGCGCAGCCAACTCCCCACGTGGTTTCAGCCGTACGCGGAGATGGAGGCGAAGGCGGCGTACATCTCGACGTACCAGGCGCAGTTGGTCTACGGGCTGTTGCAGACGGAGGGGTACGCGCGGGCGGTGCTCGACGTGGAGCACCTGGGCAACGTGGACGAGATGGTGGCCGCCCGGATGGAACGCCAGCGCATCCTCCAGCGTGACCAGCCGCCGGCTCTATGGGTCGTCCTGGACGAGGCCGCCCTGCTCCGGGAGATCGGCGGACGGGACGTCATGCGCAGACAACTGGCCCACCTGTTGGCCTTCGCGGCCGACCCCTGGGTCCAGATCCAGGTCCTGCCGCTTGCCACAGGCCAACACACGGGCATGATGGGTACGTTCACTCTCTTGCGGTTCGATGCCGATCCCGACCTCTTCTACATGGACGGTTACGACCGTGGGCACATGACCGCCTCACCAGAGGTGATCAAGGAACGCTCATTCGGCTACGCTCGACTGCAAGCCTCAGCCCTCTCTCCCGAGGACTCGGTGAGACTGATCACCCGCGTGATGGAGGAACGCTATGCGGCCCCGCACTGCAAAGAGCAACGTTGAGTGGCGCAAGTCAAGTTACAGCGGAAGCAACGGCGGCGAATGCGTGGAGTGCACCGTCACCGGTGGTGCCGCCTGGCGTACGTCCTCGTACAGTGGCCCCAGCGGCGGCGACTGCGTGTCGGTCGCCCACAACTGCCCCACCGGTGCCGTCCCCGTGCGCGACAGCAAGAACACGGCCGGGCCGGTCGTCACCGTCGGGGCCGGGGCCTGGCAGGCGTTCGTCCACGCCCTGCGCTAGCTGCCGCCCATAACCCGAGCACAACACCCCCAACTGTCATCGGGCCGCTCATTTGAGCCGCTCGATGACAGTTGCCCGCAATATGCTCACGTTCGCCACTACTCCCCCCGGTCCGCCTGCCGGGCAAGGAACTCCTCGAACACCGCCTTCTGCTTCGGGTCCATGAAGCCCTGGCGGACATTGCGGGCCGTCTCCTCCAGCCAGTGCGCCTCGCCCGGGTCCAGGAGCTCGGCGACCACCACGCCGTCGCGGACGACCGCCGTGCGCCCTCCCACGCGGCGGCGGTAGAGCGTGAATGCGCCGTACTCCGCCGGATGAGCCGACTCCGGCTCCTCCTTCTCCTCCGCCTCGGCCCGGTCGGCGGCGACCCTCGGCGGGTAGGCGGTGGGAGACCGGTGCTCCCACAGAGCCGGCGTCGCCGCGGTCACGAGCACCGCGTGTTCCGAAGGCCCGCCCTCCCACACGAACGTGACCGTGATCGGCTCACCGACGGCCTCGGCCAACCCGAGCACCCGCTCCACCTCGTCGTTGACCGGGTAACTCACCTCTGCGTCGATCCGTATCCCCATGGCGTCCAAGGCTATGGACGGCCTCTGACACCGCCCGTGCCTCCACCGGCCGCTGTCAGTGGCCCGTGCCTCCACCGGCCGCTGTCAGTGGCCCGTGCCACCATCGGCGTATGGACAAGCTGCGGCAGTTGCGGTTGGCGAAGGACGCCATGGACCGTGACTGGGCCGACCCGGCGCTCGATCTCGACGCCGTGGCCGCGCACGCCGGGTACTCCCGGTATCACTTCCTGCGCGCCTTCAAGGAGGCGTACGGCGAGACACCGGGCCAGTACCTCACCCGCCGCCGCATCGAGCGCGCCGAGGACATGCTGCGCACCGCCGGCCTGTCCGTGACCGAAATCTGCCACCTGGTCGGCTTCAGCAGCCTGGGCACCTTCTCCACCCGGTTCAAGGCGTGGACCGGACTGACCCCGAGCGAGTACCGGACGAAGCACATGGGCCGGGGCACCGCCCTCATACCCGGCTGCTACGTCATGCACTGGGCCGGTGGAGTGCGGCGCAATTCCGGAGAAGCGGACTGAGACCCCCGCTGCCTACCGTGGCAGGGCGAGCGGGAACGGCCGCCGAAGAAGCGCGAACAAGCAGGAGCACGCCATGATCAAGGGTCTCGCCATCTCGACCGTCTGGGTCCTCGACCAGGACCGGGCCAGGAAGTTCTACACCGAGAAGCTGGGCCTGGAGGTCCGCACCGACATGACCATGGGCGAGGGCGGCATGCGCTGGCTGACCGTCGGCTCCCCGAACCAGCCCGACGTCGAACTGACGCTGATGGTCCCGTCCGGCCCCTCGATGGACCCCGAGTCCGCCGGGATGATCAAGAAGCTGGTCGCCAAGGGCGCACTCGGTGCCGGCGTGCTGACCACCGACGACATCCACGGCGACTACAAGAAGCTCAAGGACCGGGGGGTCGAGTTCCTCCAGGAGCCGCAGGAGCGCCCGTACGGCACGGAGGCCCTTTTCCGCGACGACTCCGGCAACTGGTTCTCCTTCACCCAGCCCCGCGAGGGCGGCCTCGGCATGGACCAGGACTTCGCCTGCTGAGCGGCTGAGCGGCTGAGCAGCCGAGCGGGGCTAAGACCGGCCCGGGGAGCCGCTGTGGGTCCGGTCCGGCAGCATCGGGTAGCTCCCGGTGTTCGTCGGCGCGTGCTCCGGCAGCCACAGCACGGCGACCGCGCCCTCGGCCGGTACGTGCTCCGGGGCGCCGGCGGGCCGTACGTTGCGGAAGGTGAGCCGGGCGCCCAGGACCCGCGCCTGACCGGCCGCGATGGTCAGGCCCAGCCCGTGCCCGCGGCCCGCCCGGTCCGTGCTGCCGGTGCGGAAGCGGCTCGGGCCCTCGGCGAGGAGGGCCTCGGGGAAGCCCGGCCCGTGGTCGCGGACCCGGATCACCCGGCCCTCGACGCTGACCTCGACGGGGGGCCGGCCGTGCCGGGCCGCGTTGGCGAGCAGGTTGATCAGCACGCGCTCCAGGCGTCGCGGGTCGGTGGTGACCTCCGACTCGTGGATCACCCGCACCTCCACGTCCGGGTCCTTGGCCGCCACCCGCCGGGACACGAAGTCGCCCAGCATGATGTCCTGCAACTCGGCCCGCTCCGAGGCCCCGTCGAGCCGGGCCACCTCCAGGACGTCCTCGACGAGCGTCCGCATCGCCTTCGCGCGGTCGAGGACCAGCTCGGTCGGGCGGCCCGGTGGCAGCAGCTCGGCGGCGGTGAGCAGGCCGGTCACCGGGGTGCGCAGCTCGTGCGCGATGTCCGCGGTGACCCGGCGCTCGGCATCCAGCCGCTTCTGCAAGGCGTCCGCCATCGCGTCCACGGCGCTCGCGAGATCGTCGGTCTCGTCCCGGACCACCCCGCCGATGGCGTCCCGCACGCGGACGTCCGGCTCGCCGTTGGCGACCCGGTGCGCGGCGGTGGCGGCCTTGCGCAGCCGGCGCGACAGCTGGCCGCCGATGAGCACGCCGAGCGCGCTGCCGGCGAGGACGACCGCGATGGAGCCGATGACCAGGGCCTGGTCGAGGTCCGTGAGGATGTCCGCGCTGCGGTCGGTGAACCCGGAGTGCAGGGACATCACGTGCCCGTCCTTGAGCGGCACGGCGGCCCAGATGTCCGTCACCCCGTCGGCCCGCTCGGTGACGTACGTCGCCCGCCGCCCGTTCTCGACCTTGCGGCGCAGCTCCGCGGGCAGCTCGGGGTCGTCGATCTTGGCGTTCGGGAAGTTCTGCCGTCCGGACAGCTCGTAGTTGCGCTGGGCGATCAGGACCCGGTCGTCCGCGAGGTCACGCGCGTTGTCCAGCATCGACACCCGGGCCGCGTTGTGCACGACCAGGCTCAGCGCCACCGCCACCAGCGCGCCGACCAGCGCGATGGCCGCGCTGAGCTTCCAGCGCAGCCCGGTACGGATGCTCAGCCTCGTACGGAAGAACCCCCGCATGTCCCTGTATCCCCGAATCCCCGCTCAGGCCTTCAGCTTGTAGCCGAAGCCGCGGACCGTCTCGATACGGTCCTGGCCGATCTTGGTGCGCAGTCGCTGCACATGGACGTCGACGACGCGCGTGTCACCGCCCCAGCCGTAGTCCCACACGCGCTCCAGGAGCTTGTCGCGCGAGAGCACCGTGCCCGGCGCGGAGGAGAACTCCAGCAGCAGCCGCATCTCGGTCGGGGTGAGCGCCACCGGCCGCCCGGCCCGGCGCACCTCCATGCCGTCGGTGTCGACCTCCAGCTCGCCGAAGGCGAGCACGCCCCCGGTGTCGGCGGCGGCCCCCGCGTCCCCCCGGTCGCCGCCGCCCGCGTGCCCGAAGCGGCGCAGCACCGCGCGGATCCGGGCCACCAGTACGGCCCCGTCGAACGGCTTGGTGACGTAGTCGTCGGCGCCGGCCTCCAGCCCCAGTACGACGTCGATGGAGTCCGCCCGCGCGGACAGCATGATCACCGGCACGGTGGACTCGTCCCGGATGCGGCGGCACAGGCTGACGCCGTCCAGGCCGGGGACCATGACGTCGAGGAGGGCGATGTCGGGGCGGTCGGCCCGGAACGCCTCCAGGCCCGACAGCCCGTCGGGCATCGCGGTGACCGCGAAGCCGTCCCGCTCCAGGGCGAGCTGGGTGGCCTCGCGGATGACGTCGTCGTCCTCGACGAACAGGACGTGGGTCTGGTCTGCCATCCGGGTGCTCTCAGTCCTCGTGTGCGGTCACTCGGTAGACGCGGGGGGCGTGCGCCGCGTTCATTCCTCCGCCGGTGTTCGTTTCCCCGCGGGGGTTCGCGTCTTTGCCGGTGTTCATCTCTCCGCCGGTGTCCATGTCTCCATCGGGGCCCTCATGTCTCCATCGGTCCGGCCGGCCCGATCGGTTCACGCGGCTCGGCCGCTTCTCCCGCCGTGCGCGTCAGCTGTCCGGTTCCGGGGCCGGGGTCGGCACGTTCCCGGCGACGTTGCTGTAGTCGTTGTGGGTGCGGAACTCCTCGGTGAACCGGCCCGAGGCCCAGCGGTACGTGATCACGTTCTCGCCGGACGGGCTGGACACCGGGTCGCCCTTCTCGTACACCTGCTTGGTCACCACCAGGTCGCCGCGGTCGATCTCCGCGTAGACCGGCGGCTCCTCGGCCTTGAACACATTCTGGTACGCGCCGTCCTCCTCGCGGTACACGTAACTGCCCACACCGACCGCGTCACCGCACGTCAGCACGTTGACGACGACGTCCTCGGCCGGTCCCGACCCTCCGGTCAGCTCCCCGTACGACACGTCGACGGGGTACTCGTCGGCGACGCACGGCTTCAGCTCGCGCTTGACCTCCGCGGAGACCTTGGGGTCGGCCTTGACGAGCCGGACCGCGTCCACGCGGTCGGGAGCCTTGGAGGGGGAGGCCGTGGGCGAGGAGGAGGCGGCGCCCGCCACCGCGTCCGCGTGGGCCGGCCCCTCGTCACGGGCGCCGGTGCCGCCCGCGCCGCAGCCGGAGAGGGCAAGGCCGAGGGCGGCGAGTACGGCCACCGCCGTACTCGCCGCCTGTGTACTCCTCCGGGCATCCCCGGGTGATCGACCGACGGTCAGGCCGCGCAACGCTCCCGCTCCTCACGCTCCAGCGCCCGTGCGTCCAGATCGCGGGCGACCAGCTCCTCGCGGAGCCGGGCGAGCGCCCGGTGCAGCGTGCTCTTGACCGTTCCCGCCGACATGCCGAGGGCGGCGGCGGTCTCCTCCGTGGACATCTGCTCCCAGTGTCGCAGCACCACGACGCTGCGCTGCTTCGGGGCGAGCACCTTCATGACGTCCATCAGCAGGGCGCGGTCCGCGTGCTGATCGGTGGAGTCGTCCACGCACGACTCCGGGAGCTGCTCGGTCGGCACTTCCTCCAGCTTCCGCGCCCGCCACCACTCGGTACGCGTGTTGATCATCACCCGGCGCAGGTAGGCGTCCGCCAGCCGCTTGTCCTCGATGGTCTCCCAGCGGCGGTACGTGCGCACCAGCGCGGTCTGCAGCAGATCCTGGGCGTCCACGGGATCCGGGACCAGGCGCCGGGCGCTGCGCAGCAGCGCGTCCTGCCGGGTCCGGACGTACTCCTCGAACTCGAGCACCTCGCCCATGGTCAACCGCCTTCCGATCCGTAGCCCTGCTCTGCCTGCGGGGCACGGAAACGAAGGTAGGGAAGCGTTGTCACGGCGCTGTGCGAAGCAGCCTGCGGGGGGCCCTCGGCTGTCCGTCGGTTGTGTAACGGAAGAAGGAACCGGCTGAATCGGCACACCACTCGGGGCGGGTAATGGCCTATTGGCCCGATATGCGACCTGTCGCAGAGGCCCACGCCACCGCTCTGCCCACCGTTCTGCCCACCGCTCCGCCCACCGCTGTGATCCGGCTGTACGTCAGCTCAGCGGCAGCCGGTACAGCCCGTCCGCCAGCGGCTCCACCAGACCGTCGGCGACGAGGCCGTCCAGGGCCCGTGCGCGCTGGACCGGTTCGTGCCACACCTGGTCGAGGGCCGCCTGCGGCACCGGCCCGGGCGCCTCCCGCAGCACCGCGAGCAGCCGGCCGCGCACCTGCCGGTCGGTACCCGCGTACGTCTGGCCGCGCCGTGGCGGCCCGTCGTGCGCGGGCTTGCCGGCCAGCCGCCAGGCGCACCGGTCGGCGATCGGGCAGCGGTGGCACGACTCGTTCTTCGCCGTGCAGACGAGCGCGCCCAGTTCCATGGAGGCGGCGGCCCAGCGGGCGGCGCTCGCCTCGCCGTCCGGCAGCAGCGCACGCGCCAGTTTCCGCTCGGCGGCGGTGGTGGCGTTCGGCGGGTACTGCGCACCGGTGACCGCCCGGGCGAACACCCGGCGGACGTTGGTGTCCAGTACGGCGTGCCGCTGGCCGTAGGCGAAGGAGGCGACCGCGGCTGCCGTGTACTCGCCGATGCCGGGCAGCGCCAGCAGCTGGGCGTGGTCCGCCGGTACGTCGCCGCCGTGCCGTTCCGTTATGGCCGCGGCGGCGCCGTGCAGGCGCAGGGCGCGACGCGGGTAGCCGAGCCGGCCCCAGGCGCGGACGGCCTCGCCGGGAGCCTCCGCGGCGAGGTCGGCGGGGCGCGGCCAGCGGGCCAGCCACTGCTCGTAGACGGGCAGGACGCGGCTCACCGGCGTCTGCTGGAGCATGAACTCACTGACCATCACGCCCCACGCGCCGGCCTCCGGGCGCCGCCACGGCAGATCGCGGGCGTGCTCGTCGAACCAGTCGATGACGGGGGCGTGCAGCAGCACACCGGACGCGGCCCGCTCACCGGCCGGGACGGCGGCGGGCGCCGCGGCACCGGCGGTGGCGTAGGCCGGGGTCGCCGCGGTGGCGGAGGCCGGGGGCGCGGCGGGGTCGGAGGGGCCGTTGTGCGAGGGCTTCGTGGGCGCAGTCATGACCCTCCGATCCTGCCACGGGAGGACCACCGCACGGGCGCACCGCCACCCGGTATCGGCCACGACCCCTGACGATCGACAGGGGCGCCGGCCCGCCGCCCGCTTGTAGCGTCGGCCCGTGAACGTAACCCGCCCGGCCGACGACGCCGGGGCCGGCGGCGGGCGCGTCGGCGAAGGCGTCGGGCCCACCCGCCTCGCCGTCCTCGGCGGCGGCGCCCTCCTGTGGGCCGCCCTCGCCCTCCCCGTGGTCACCGCGGACCGGCTCGGGATGAACGAGCCGCGGCCCCTCTGGCAGCAGCTGACCGGCCTGGGAGTGCTCTCCGTGGCCGTCGCGCTCTCCCGGCGGCAGCCGCTCGCCGCCTTCGGACTGGCGGCGGGCCTGAGCCTCGCCGCGACCCCGGCTCTGTTCAGCGTCTCCTACGGCCCCGCCCTCGGCGTCTTCGCCCTGCTGCTCGGCCTGCGCGTGCGGCGGCCGCGCACCGCGGTGGCCGGCTTCGTCGGTGCCGGCGTCGTCGGTACGGCGCGGATCGCGCTGGTCGGAGTCGACCCGGTGCCCGAGTGGCTGGTCCTGACCGGCACGCTGCTCTTCGGCTGCGTCTTCCCCTGGCTCGGCGGACGCTACTGGCGGCAGAGCCGGGCGCTCGCCGAGGCCGGCTGGCTCAGGGCCGCCCGGCTGGAGGACGAACAGCGGCACGCCGAGGAACGGGCCAGACTGCGCGAACGGGCCAGGATCGCGCAGGACATGCACGACTCCCTCGGCCACGAACTGAGCCTGCTCGCCCTGCGCGCCGCGGCCCTCCAGGTCGCACCGGGCCTCGCCGCCGACCACCGTGCCGCCGCGGCCGACCTGCGCGTCGCCGCCGCCGACGCCACCGACCACCTGCACCGCATCATCGGCGTACTGCGCGAGGTGTCCGTCCACGACGAACCCGCCCCGCTGACCCCGGCGGGCGAGAGCGTCGAGGACCTCGTCGCCCGCGCCGCCGAATCGGGGCTCCCCGTCCGCTGGGAACCGCGGGACGCCACCACCGCCCCGGCCGCGGACCCCGGCGGCATCACGGATCGCCTGCTGCACCGGGTGGCGCGCGAGGCCCTGACCAACGCGGCCCGGCACGCACCGGGCGCCCCCGTCGTCGTAGCGGTCACCGGGCAGGCCCGCGGCACGACGGTCACCGTCACCAACGGACCGGCCGCCCAGGAGGTGTCCTCTTCGTCGGGCGGTTCGGGCCTGCTCGGGCTGCGCGCCGCGGTCGCCTCGGTCGGTGGCGACTTCGACGCGGGCCCGCACGAGGACGGCTTCCGGGTCCGGGCGTACGTTCCCGCCCAGCGGACCCCCGCCCCGGCGCCGGCCCCGGCCCCCTCGGCGCCCTTCGCCCGCGCCCGCCGCCGCGTCGCCCTCGGCCTGGGCGCCGCCGCCGGTGCGGGCGTCGTCCTGGTCGGCGCCGCCTTCGGCTGGTACGCGTACACCGAGACGCACTCGGTGCTCAGCCCCGCCGCGTACGCGGAACTGCGCCTGGGCACGCCGCACGACACGGTCGCCCCCGCACTGCCGGACCGCGCGGTCAACGACCCGCCCGTCGAGCGCGCCCCCGCGCCCCCGAAGGACGCCGACTGCCGCTACTACCGGTCGAGCGGCGAACTCCTCGTCTCCGTCGACCACTTCCGGCTCTGCTTCGACGGGGAGGGGCGCCTGGCCGCCAAGGACGTCATCCCCCGCGCCGGACCGTCCGGCGAGGGACGCGAGCCCTACGAGCGACACGAGGAGTCCGCACGGTGATCCGGGTACTGCTGGCCGACGACGAGGCGATGGTGCGGGCCGGCGTGCGCGCCATCCTGGCGAGCGGCGGGGAGAGCGAGGTCGTCGCCGAGGCGGGGGACGGCCGCGAGGCGGTCGAACTGGCCCGTGCCCACCGCCCGGACGTCGCCCTGCTGGACATCCGTATGCCCCGCCTGGACGGACTCGCGGCCGCGCGGGAGATCGTACGGACCGTCCCCGGCACGGCCGTTGCCATGCTGACCACCTTCTCCGAACAGTCCTACGTGGCCCAGGCCCTGACCGGCGGCGCCACCGGCTTCCTGCTCAAGTCCGGGGACCCGTACGAACTGATGGCGGGCGTACGGGCCGTGGCCGAGGGCGCCGCCTTCCTGTCCCCGAAGGTCGCCCGGTACGTCGTCGAGGACCTCGGCAGGGGCGGTGGTGGCGGCCGGCTCGCCCGCGAGGAACACGCCCGCGTGCGTGTGACGCGCCTCAGCCCGCGCGAACGCGAGGTGCTCGGCCTCGTCGGCGCCGGCCTGTCCAACCCGGAGATCGCCGCCCGGCTGCACCTCGTCGAGGGCACGGTGAAGGCGTACGTGAGCGCGGTCCTGGACCGGCTGGAGGTACGCAACCGGGTCCAGGCCGCGATCGTCGCGTACGAGGCGGGACTGGTCGAGACGGACACCTGAACGCCTGCGCGCCCAACGCCTGCGCGCCTCAACGCCTGCGCACCGCAGCGCCGCCGGTGGGCCCCAACGCCTGCGCGCCCAACGCCTGCGCGCCTCAACGCCTGCGCGCCTCAGCGCCTGCGCGCCTCAGCGCCGCCGGTGTGAGGTGGCGTACGCGGTGGCGGTGACGGCGGCCGGGCCCGGCCCGGTCAGCCACCGCACCGCGGGCGCCGACGACGCGCGCATCGCCTCGGCCGGCCGCGTCGCCGGACGCCTGCCCAGGAGTACGGCCGTGGCGGCGACGACGGCGCCGAGCAGCAGCCCGGCGGCGACGTCGTGCGGGTAGTGCACGCCGACGAAGACCCGGGAGAGGGCCATCAACAGGGCGAGCGGGGCCGTGATCCAGATGACCACCCGCCGGACCAGGGCCAGTGCGACGGCCGAAGCGCCGGCTATCGTCGCGTGGTTGCTCGGGAAGGACCAGTCGCCGGTCGGCGGGCACGCGGACAGGGACGGCACCGCTTCGGCGACCGCCCGGCACGGACGTTCCTGTGCGAGACCGGACTTGAGCAGCTCACTGCACACATACGCCACACCCGTGGCCACGGGTGCGAGGACCGCTGTCGCGAACGCGTGCGGGCTGGCGCGGCGCGACCGCCACCAGGCGACGACGAACAGCGCGCCGAACACCAGGATTCCCGCCTCCGTCCACACCTCCGCCGCGTGCTGGACCCATGTCGGGGTGTCGTGGGCGAAGTCGGTGATGTCGCGGTACAGCTCGTCGTCCTCGAAGGTCATGCTCACGGACGGTAGGCGGCCGGGCGATTCGGTCACACCCTGCGATCGACACGTGCGGCACCTGACGATCGGCAGGGGCCCGGGGCGGTCTCCGGAATGATGATCCGTAAAAGTTGCGGGCCTGAACGGCGGGTGGGACAAGGGAACGCGCCGATCTCTCGTACAGTTTGCGCCGTGGGATCTCTGCGCAATCCGGTCGGGCCGCTTCCCTCCTCCATCTACTGGCGACGGAGGGCCGTACTGCTGTCCCTGTTCGCCCTGATGGCGCTGCTGATCACGTGGATCGTGGTCGCCGGCGGCGGTGGCGGGGGCAAAGGCCGCGAGGACGGCGCCGACGGCAAGAATCCGGCGCCTTCGATCACTCCGGGGCCCTCGGGTTCCGGGCCGGCGATCAGTGAGGCGCCGGGTGGGCGCGACGAGTCGGGGAGCGGGGACTCCAGCGGTTCGGGTTCGGGCTCCGGCCCGGGGTCCGGCGGTGACGGGTCCGGTTCCGGCGGCGGTGAGTCCGCGGGCGGCGACGGGGCCGGCGGGCCGGGCGGTGCCGGCGGAGGCGGTTCCGCGGGCGGGGCGGCGACCGGCGTCGGCACGGGTGACGCGCTGCCGGGTGGCTCCACCCTGCCCAACTGCACCCCGGGCGCGGTGAAGTTGAGCCTGCGCAGTGTCCGCAACAACTACACGCCCGGTCAGACCCCCACCTTCGAACTGACCGCGCGGAACACCTCCGACAGCGACTGCAAGGTCGATCTCGGCCCGAAGCACGCGGTGTTGACGATCACGCCGGCCGAGGGCGAGGACGTCTACTGGTCCTCCGACGACTGCGTCGAGGGCGCGGGGAGTCTGCGGTACCGGGTGGCCGCCGGCAGCGGCATCGCCTACACCGTGAAGTGGGACCGCAAGCCGAGCGCCCCCGAGTGCGGGACGCCTCCGGCGGGGTCGGCCAAGGCGGGAACGTACCTGGTGGAGGTCAAGGCGGCCGGGTTCGAGAAGGTGCGGACGTCGTTCGTGCTCAAGAGCGACTGAGCCCCTGACACGGGCCCGGCCCCTGACACGGGCCCGGCCCCTGACGCGGGCCCGGCTGACGCGGGCCCGGTGCCGGCGCGGCGCGCGGCGGGGCCGGCCCCGCCGCGCCGATTCGGCCGGCACTCCTCAGACGTACCGCTCCAGGATCGACGACTCCGCCAGCCGCGACAGACCCTCCCGCACGCTGCGCGCCCGTGCCTCGCCGACGCCGTCCACCGTCTGGAGGTCGTCCACGCTGGCGGCGAGCAGCTTCTGCAGGCCGCCGAAGTGCTCCACCAGCCGGTCGATGATTGCGCCGGGCAGCCGCGGGACCTTCGCCAGCAGCCGGAAGCCGCGCGGCGACACCGCCGAGTCCAGGGTCTCCGGAGAGCCGGTGTAGCCCAACGCGCGGGCCACCGTGGACAGTTCGAGCAGCTCGGCGTGGCCGAGCTTGTCCAGCTCGGCGAGCGCCTCCTCGACCGTACGGGCGCGTTTGGCGGTCGGCTCGGGCACGTAGTCCCGCACGACCAGCTCGCGCTCGGGCTCCACGCCGGCGATCAACTCGTCCAGCTGGAGCGCCAGCAGCCGTCCGTCCGTGCCCAGCTCCACCACGTACTCGGCGATCTCGGTCGCGATGCGGCGCACCATCTCCAGACGCTGGGCGACCGCGGAGACGTCCCGGACGGTGACCAGGTCCTCGATCTCCAGCGCCGACAGCGTGCCCGCGACCTCGTCGAGGCGGAGCTTGTAGCGCTCCAGGGTCGCCAGGGCCTGGTTGGCACGGGACAGGATCGCCGCGGAGTCCTCCAGCACACGCCGCTGGCCGTCGACGTAGAGCGCGATCAGCCGCATCGACTGCGACACGGAGACGACGGGGAAGCCGACCTGCTTGCTGACCCGGTCCGCCGTACGGTGCCGGGTGCCGGTCTCCTCCGTGGGGATGGTCGGGTCCGGAAGCAGCTGCACGCCGGCCCGCAGGATCTTGGACAGGTCCGAGGACAGCACGATGCCGCCGTCGAGCTTGCACAGCTCGCGCAGCCGGGTCGCGGTGAACTCGACGTCCAGTACGAAACCGCCGGTACACATCGACTCGACGGTCTTGTCGGAGCCCAGCACCATCAGGCCGCCGGTGTTGCCGCGAAGGACCCGTTCCAGGCCGTCCCGAAGGAGCGTGCCGGGCGCCACCGCGCTCAGCGAGGCGCGCATCAGGCCATCGGCACCGGCACTCCCACCGGACTTTCCGGGAGCTGCTGCCCGGTCGTTGGCTGCCACTGCACTCCTCCGGTCGCAGGTTCTTCAGGTGCTCCCCTGTCGCACACTCGGTCGTACGGACGGGCGAGACCAGGGCAAAGTCTACCGGCGGTCCTCGTCCTCCCGTGGGGCCTCTCGCCGACGCGAGCGCGGAAGCACCCGCAGGGCTTCCCCTATGTCCGCGACTTCCAGGACCTTCATGCCGTCGGGGACCCTGCCGGGGTCGGTCGGCACCAGGGCGTGCGTGAAGCCCAGGCGGTGCGCCTCGGAAAGCCTGCGCTGCACGCCGGTGACCCGTCTCACCTCACCGGCGAGGCCGACCTCGCCGATCGCGACGAGATTCTTGGGCAGCGGGGTGTCGCTGGCGGCCGAGGCGAGGGCGAGCGCGACGGCCAGGTCGGCGGCCGGCTCGGAAAGCTTCACACCGCCGACCGTCGCGGAGTAGATGTCCCTTTTGCCCAGGGCGCTGATGCGACCGCGCTGCTCCAGGACGGCCAGCATCATGGACACGCGGGACGTCTCCAGTCCGGAGGTGGTGCGTCGCGGGGACGGGATCTGGGAGTCGACCGTGAGCGCCTGTACCTCGGCGACCAGCGGGCGGCGCCCCTCCAGGGTGACGGTCAGGCAGGTGCCGGGTACGGGCTCCGCGCGGCGGGTGAGGAAGAGTCCGCTGGGGTCGGTCAGGCCGGTGATGCCCTCGTCGTGCAGCTCGAAGCAGCCGACCTCGTCGGTGGTGCCGTACCGGTTCTTGACACCGCGGACCAGCCGCAGGCGGGCGTGCCGGTCGCCCTCGAAATGAAGCACGACGTCCACGAGGTGCTCCAGCAGCCGCGGACCGGCGATGGCCCCGTCCTTCGTGACGTGACCCACCAGCAGGGTGGACATGCCGCGGTCCTTGGAGGCGCGGATCAGCGCGCCCGCCACCTCCCGCACCTGCGCCATGCCGCCGGGGGCGCCGTCGATCTCGGGGGAGGCGACCGTCTGCACGGAGTCCAGGATCAGCAGGGAGGGCTTGACCGCGTCCAGATGCCCCAGCACGGCCGCGAGGTCGGTCTCGGCGGCGAGGTACAGATGGTCGTCGATCGCCTTGATGCGGTCGGCGCGCAGCCGCACCTGGCTCGCCGACTCCTCACCCGTGACATAGAGGGTCTTGTGCTGCTCGCTCGCCGACTTGGCCGCCACGTCGAGCAGCAGGGTGGACTTGCCGACGCCGGGCTCACCCGCGACGAGCACCACGGCGCCGGGCACCAGTCCGCCGCCGAGCACCCGGTCCAGTTCGGGCACGCCGGTCGGACGGGCGGTCGCCTGGCGGCCGTCGACCTGGCCGATGGGCAGCGCGGAAGTGGTGACGCGCCCCGGCGTCGTCGTACGGACCGCGGGCGCGCCGTACTCCTCGACCGTGCCCCAGGCCTGGCATTCGGGGCAGCGGCCCAGCCACTTGGCCGTCTGCCAGCCGCACTCGGTGCAGCGGTAGGACGGCCGTTCCTTGGTGGACTTCGCACGGGCAGCCATGCACGAACCGTAACCGCCCCCACCGACAACCCGTGCCGCCCCCACTCGCAACCCGTGCCCCCACTCGCAACCCGTGGCGCTCGCACTTGGGATCCGTGGTGCTCGCACTTGGGATCCGTGGTGCTCGCACTTGGGATCCGTGGTGCTCGCACTCGGGGCCCGTGGTGCTCGCACTCGGGGCCCGTGCCGCCCCCACTCGGGACCCGTGCCGCCGCCTCGGCCCGCGCGGAACGAACGGATCGTCTCAGGCACCCGAACGGACCACCCGCACCCTGAACCGGGCACGGAGCAGCAGCTTCCTGTCCCCTTATGAGGGATCGTTTCACCCGTACGGATTAAAAGGACCCAATGCGCCAGTTCGCGCCACCCATAGCCCCCTACGGTCGCCGGGTGATGAGGAGCAGTCCGGAGACCACGACCCGCACGACCGGCGCACACCGGGCGCACCGGGAAGCGCGTGACCGCACCGCGGCGCGCACGCTGGCGCAGCGGCCGCCCGCGCGCTACGACGCGTATCTGGACGGCCTGTTCACGTACTGCCTGTCCGTGCTCTGCGACCACGACGCCGCGACCGAGGCGCTGGGTGACGTCCTGGCGCTCGCCGAGCGCCGCGGCCACCGCGGTCCGGAAGCCGCCGGGGACCGCAGGGCGTGGATGTACGCGCTGGCCCGCTGGGCCTGCCTGCGCAAGCTGGCCGAGGCCAAGCAGAAACGTCAGAGCAGCCACGCGGCGGGCCGCCCCCACTCCGTCCGGCAGCGCACCGCCCAGCGGCAGCCCGCGCCCCTGTCGCCGCCCACCGCGCACGACGTACGCGACGTACGCGACGGCACAGATGCACGCGACGGCAACGACGAGGCACAGCAGCGCCACCGCCGCGAACTCGCCCTCCTGGCCTGGCCGGAGGCCGCCGGCACCACCCCGGAGCAACGCGAGGCCCTCGAACTGGCCGTGCGCCACCGCCTCGCCGCCCACGAGGTCGCCGCCGTCCTCGCCATGGACCTGGCCGCCGCCCGTGAACTGCTCGCCTCCGCCGCCTGCGAGGTCGAGCGCACCCGCGCCGCCCTCGCCGTCGTCGAGACCGGCAGCTGCCCGGGCGTCGCCCGCCTCACCGGCGACAACCAGTACGTACTGAGCGCCGCCCTGCGCCGCGAGCTGGTCCGGCACGTCGACGACTGCCCGCGCTGCCGCCGTACCGCCGAGCACGCGATCCCGGGCCGCTGGCCCGGCACCAGCGTCACGCCCGCCGAGCTGCCCGTCCTGGAGGCACCCCGCGCGGCGCTGCACGTCGCCATGGCGCACCTCCCACGCGCGCGGAGCGCCGGACCCCGCTTCGACCGGCGCGGCTTCCCGATGGACCCCAAGGACCGTGCGGCCCGGCGCGACCGCCTGCGCGCGCGTGCCGTCACCACGACCGTCGTGGCCACCGTCGTCGCCGCCCCCGTGCTCGCCCTGTGGGCGGCCTACCGCGGCACCCCGGTCGTCGAGGGCGAGGGCGGCCGCTCGGCCAGCACCAGCGAGGCGCAGGGGCCGGAGGGCCTGGACGGCGAGTCCGCGGGCGAAGGCCACGGCTACGAGAACGCGGGCAACGCGAGCACCACCCCCGGCACCCGCTTCGGCAGGAACGGCAAGGCCGACGTCTCCGTGGAGGTCGTCAGCGTCTCCGGCGCGGGCGAGCAGGGCGCCGGCCACCTGGACGTCACGGCCGGCCACGACGGCGACACCACGCTCGTCACCCTGACCGCGACCGGCGACGCCCCGGTGCGCTGGTCCGCGTCCACCGGCGCCTCCTGGCTGTACCTGAGCCAGTCGTCGGGCACCCTCGGCCCCGGCCAGACGCTGACGATCAAGGTGTACGTCGACCACCTGCGGGAACCGTCCGGCCACTGGAGCGCACGGGTGGCCGTCTCACCCGCCGGCGCCGTCGTCTCCATCGAGGGCTACGGCACCGCGCCCAGCCCTCCCCGCCCGGGCCCGCGCCCCAGTACCCCCGACGACTCGCCACCTCCGTCCGACCCCGGCCCGGACCCGGGTCCGTCCCCGTCGACCTCGGCGCCTCCCGACCCGACACCCACGGACGACCCGTCGCCCACGTCGCCCGACCCGGACCCGACACCCACCGACGACCCGTCGCCCACCGGCGGCACGGGCGGCTCGTCCCCGCCACCCGGCGAGGACGGCGACCCGAGCCCGTCCACCTCGTAGAGCACGTCTCAGGACGCCTCACAGGACGGCATCCAGCGAACCGGCATCCAGTGAACCGGGCTCAGCGAACCGCATCCAGCGAACCGGGCTCAGCGAACCGGGCTCAGCGAACCGGGTCCGCCGGATGCGGTGCCACCAGGGGCAACTGCGAGGCCAGGCGCTCCTCGCACAGCTCGACCAGCCGGTCGTAGCCCGCCTTGCCCATCAGCTCGATCAGCTCCGGCCGGTACGAGACGTACACCGGGTCTCCCGCGCCGTGCGCCGAGGTCGCCGAGGTGCACCACCAGTGCAGGTCGTGCCCGCCCGGGCCCCAGCCGCGCCGGTCGTACTCACCGATGGACACCTGCAGCACGCGGGTGTCGTCGGGCCGGTCGATCCACTCGTACGTCCGCCGGACCGGAAGCTGCCAGCACACGTCCGGCTTGGTCTCCAGCGGTTCCCGGCCCTCCTTCAGGGCCAGGATGTGCAGCGAGCAGCCCGCGCCCCCGGCGAAGCCGGGCCGGTTCTGGAAGATGCACGAGCCCTGGAAGGGCCGGGTCTGCCGGGAACCCTCGTCGTCCTCGGAGATCCAGCCGTCCCGCGTGCCCTCGGCGTGGTGCTGCCAGACGTCCGGAGTGAGCCGCGCCACGTGCTCGGCGACCCGCTTCTCGTCGTCCTCGTCGGAGAAGTGGGCGCCCAGCGAGCAGCACCCGTCGTCCGCGCGGCCCGCCTGGATGCCCTGGCAGCCGCTCCCGAAGATGCAGTTCCAGCGGGAGGTCAGCCATGTCAGATCGCACCGGAAGACCTGCTCGTCGTCCGCCGGATCCGGAAACTCCACCCACGCGCGCGCGAAGTCGAGACCCTTCTCGTCGCCCATTTTGCGCTTCTTTTCCTTCTTGGCCGACTTTTCGTCCTTCGCCTTTTTCGTCTTTGGCACGGCTCCAGGGTAAGTCGCCCGGACCGGATGACGGCACCGCCGCACTCCCGCTGGCAGTAGCGTTCCCTGCATGAGACTCGGTGTCCTCGACGTGGGTTCGAACACGGTGCATCTGCTGGTGGTGGACGCACACCCGGGCGCGCGCCCGCTGCCCGCCCACTCGCACAAGGCGGACCTGCGCCTCGCCCAGCTCCTCGACGAGGACGGTGCGATCGGCCCCGACGGCGTCGACCGGCTGGTCGCCGTCGTCCGGGAGGCGCTCCAGGCCGCCGAGGACAAGGGCGTCGAGGACCTCCTGCCGTTCGCCACCTCCGCCGTGCGCGAGGCGAGCAACGCCGACGACGTCCTCGCGCGCGTGCGCGAGGAGACAGGCGTCGAGCTGACGGTCCTCAGCGGCGCCGAGGAGGCCCGGCTCACCTTCCTCGCCGTCCGCCGCTGGTTCGGCTGGTCCGCGGGTAAGCTGCTGGTCCTCGACATCGGCGGCGGCTCCCTGGAGATCGCCTACGGCATCGACGAGGAGCCCGACACCGCCGTGTCGCTGCCGCTCGGCGCGGGCCGGCTGACCGCCGCCCGGCTGCCCGGCGACCCGCCCCACCCGGACGACGTCAGGGCGTTGCGCCGCCACGTCCGCACGGAGATCGCCCGCACGGTCGGTGACTTCAGCCGCTTCGGCGCCCCCGACCACGTGGTCGCCACATCCAAGACGTTCCGGCAGCTGGCCCGCATCGCCGGCGCCGCCCGCTCCGCCGAGGGCCTCTACGTCCAGCGCGAGCTGAAGCGGGCCTCCCTGGAGGGCTGGGTGCCCCGCCTGGCCGCCATGACCACCGCCGAGCGCGCCGAGCTTCCCGGCGTCTCCGAGGGCCGCGCGAACCAGCTCCTGGCCGGCGCCCTGGTCGCCGAGGCCGCGATGGACCTCTTCCACGTGGAAAGCCTGGAAATCTGCCCATGGGCGCTCAGAGAGGGAGTCATCCTCCGGCGCCTCGACCACATGGGCCAGGGATGAACGCGCGCCCGGAAGGGGCGCGGGGCTGTACCGACGTGCGGCTCCGACGCGCGGGCGTGAGCACTCACGAACCGCCCCGCACTCGCCCTATGTCACTCACCACAACGGCGAAAGGGCACCCCGCACCCACCCGGCCCCACCCCGTAACCTGACCCCCGTGGCAAAACCAAGGGACGTAGTCCGCATCCCGGATGCGAAGGTCGCCCTGTCGACGGCGTCCGTCTACCCGGAGTCGACCGCGACGGCCTTCGAGATCGCCGCACGCCTCGGCTACGACGGGGTCGAGGTCATGGTGTGGACCGATCCGGTCAGCCAGGACGTCGACGCGCTGCGCAGACTCAGCGACTACCACCGCATGCCGATCCTCGCCGTGCACGCGCCCTGCCTGCTCATCACCCAGCGCGTCTGGTCCACCGACCCCTGGGTCAAGCTCCAGCGTGCCCGCGCCGCCGCCGAGCGACTCGGCGCGAGCGCCGTGGTGGTCCACCCCCCGTTCCGCTGGCAGCGGCAGTACGCCCGGGACTTCGTCAGCGGCATCTGGCGGATGGCGGACGAGACCGACGTCCGGTTCGCCGTCGAGAACATGTACCCCTGGCGCTACCGCGACCGCGAGATGCAGGCGTACGCCCCCGACTGGGACGTGACGAAGGAGGACTACCGCCACTTCACGATCGATCTCAGCCACGCCGCCACCTCCCGCACCGACACCCTCGACATGCTCGACCGCATGAGCGACCGCCTCGGCCACGTCCACCTCGCCGACGGCAAGGGCTCGGCCAAGGACGAACACCTCGTCCCCGGCCGCGGCGACCAGCCCTGCGCCGAGGTGCTGGAGCACCTCGCGCACACCGGCTTCGACGGCCACGTCGTCATCGAGGTCAACACCCGTCGCGCGATGTCCAGCGCCGAACGTGAGGCCGATCTCGCCGAGGCGCTGGCCTTCGCCCGCCTGCACCTGGCGTCGGCGGGCGCACCGGGCTCGGCCGGTCCGGCGGCGAAGGCGCACCGGCGGTGAGCGACGCGGGCGGGGGGACCCGCCGCCGCGGCCGTCCACCGCGCGCGGAGTCCGCCGGCACCCGCGCCCGCATCCTCACCGCGGCCCGCGAGGAGTTCTCCGAGCGCGGCTACGAGAAGACGTCCGTACGCGGCATCGCCAAGACGGCGGGCGTGGACCCGGCACTGGTGCACCACTACTTCGGCACCAAGGAGCAGGTCTTCGAGGCGGCCATCGAGGTCGCCTTCGCACCGGTCCTCGGAGCCCCCGAGGCGATCGGCGACGGCCCCCTCGACGGGGTCGGCGAACGGCTCACCCGCTTCTTCTTCGGTCTCTGGGAGAACCCGGCCACCCGTACTCCGCTGCTGGCCATCGTCCGTTCCGCCCTGAACAACGAGACCGCCGCCGCCGTCTTCCGCCGCCTGATCGCCGCCCAGCTGCTGCGCCGCATCGCGGCCCGGCTGGACCTGCCGGACGCGGAGCTGCGCGCCGAGCTGGCGGCGGCGCAGCTGGTGGGGTGCGCCGTGCTCCGTTACGTGATCAAGGCGGAGCCGCTGGCCTCGGCCGACCCGGAGCGGATCATCGCCCGCCTGGCACCGGTCGTACAGGGCCACCTCACCGGCCCCTGACGCACCCTTCACACGGCGTCGGCGGCGAGACGCGCATCCCGCATCGCGGACACCCTGTCCCGGCCCCTGGATGACCGGCGTACGCTCGACGGCAGTCACAACTCTCCGAAGGAGCGAGCGACGATGCCCGAACTGAGGTCCCGCACAGTCACCCACGGCCGCAACATGGCGGGCGCCCGCGCCCTTATGCGCGCCTCCGGTGTACCCGGCGCGGACATCGGGCGGAAGCCGATCATCGCGGTCGCCAACAGCTTTACGGAGTTCGTGCCGGGCCACACCCACCTCGCCCCGGTCGGCCGGATCGTCAGCGAGGCGGTCGTCGCGGCCGGCGGCATCCCGCGCGAGTTCAACACGATCGCCGTCGACGACGGCATCGCGATGGGCCACGGCGGCATGCTCTACTCCCTGCCCTCCCGCGACCTGATCGCGGACAGCGTGGAGTACATGGTCGAGGCCCACTGCGCCGACGCCCTGATCTGCATCTCGAACTGCGACAAGATCACCCCGGGCATGCTCAACGCCGCCCTGCGGCTGAACATCCCCACGGTCTTCGTCTCCGGCGGCCCCATGGAGTCAGGCCGCGCCACCCTGGTCGACGGCACGGTCCGCACCCTGGACCTGGTCGACGCGATGTCGGAGGCGGTCAACGACAAGATCTCCGACGAGGACATCCTCCGCATCGAGGAGAACGCCTGTCCGACCTGCGGCTCCTGCTCCGGCATGTTCACCGCCAACTCGATGAACTGCCTGACCGAGGCCATCGGCCTCTCCCTCCCCGGCAACGGCTCGGTCCTGGCCACCCACACCGCCCGCAAGGCGCTCTACGAGAGCGCCGCGCACACGGTGCTGGACCTGACCCGCCGCTACTACGAGCAGGACGACGACACGGTCCTGCCCCGCAACATCGCCACCCCCGCGGCCTTCGGGAACGCCATGGCGCTGGACATCGCGATGGGCGGCTCCACGAACACGATCCTGCACCTGCTGGCCGCCGCCCAGGAGGCGGAGGTCCCCTTCGGCCTCACCGAGATGGACGCCCTCTCGCGCCGCGTTCCCTGCCTCGCCAAGGTCGCGCCGAACGTCGCCAAGGACCGCACGTACTACATGGAGGACGTGCACCGCGCCGGCGGCATCCCCGCCCTCCTCGGCGAACTGCACCGCGGGGGCCTGCTGAACGAGGACGTCCACTCCGTGCACAGCCCGTCCCTGGCCGACTGGCTGAAGACCTGGGACGTGCGCGGCGGCTCCCCGTCCCCTCGGGCCCTGGAACTGTGGCACGCGGCCCCCGGCTGCAAGCGCTCCGCCGAGGCCTTCTCCCAGTCCGAGCGCTGGGACTCCCTGGACGAGGACGCCGAGGGCGGCTGCATCCGCTCCGTCGAGCATGCCTACTCCGAGGACGGCGGCCTCGCGGTCCTGCGCGGCAACCTGGCGGTCGACGGCTGCGTCGTGAAGACGGCGGGCGTCGACGAGTCGATCTGGGCCTTCGAGGGCCCGGCGGTCGTCTGCGAGTCGCAGGAGGAGGCCGTCCAGAAGATCCTCACCCAGCAGGTCAAGGAGGGCGACGTCGTCGTCATCCGCTACGAGGGCCCCAAGGGCGGCCCCGGCATGCAGGAGATGCTCTACCCGACCTCGTACCTGAAGGGCCGCGGCCTCGGCAAAACCTGCGCCCTGGTCACCGACGGCCGCTTCTCCGGCGGCACCTCGGGCCTGTCCATCGGCCACGCCTCGCCCGAGGCGGCCGCCGGCGGCACCATCGCCCTCGTCGAGGACGGCGACCGCGTCCGCATCGACATCCCGAACCGCTCCATCGAGCTGCTCGTGGACGACGCCGAACTGGCCCGCCGCGACCAGGCCCTGAACGGCGTGTACGCCCCGAAGAACCGCGACCGCAAGGTCTCCGCCGCCCTGAAGGCGTACGCCGCGATGGCGACCAGCGCGGACAAGGGCGCGGTGCGCGACGTCAGCAAGCTGGGCTGACCCCCTCGGCGGGATCCGAGGCCTACCAGGCCCCCGGGTCCCGCCCCGGCACCCCGAACACCGTCCCGTCCGGCGCCCCGGCGTACACGTGCCCGCCCGCGAGCAGCGGCGCCGGCAGGGACGCGGGCACCTTGTCGGAGTCGGCGCCGAGCCGGGGCCGGGTCTGCCCGAGGAGCTTGCCCTTGCGGGCGTCCACGCCGAGGAGCCGCCCGTCGGGGGCGGTGACGTACACGTGCCGCCCGTCGGAGACCGGCGCCGAGCCCCGGCTCACGCCCGTCTCCAGCCGCCACGCCTGCTTCCCCGCCGCCATGTCCACGGCGACCAGCGAGCCGCCCGCGCCCATGAGGTACACGGTGTCCCCGCGCACGCCCGCCGACGCCGACGCCTGCTCGACCGGGATCGGCAGCGTCACCCGGCGGGTCGCCCCGGTGGCGGGCGTGTAGCGGACGACGGCCTTGACGTCGCCGTAGGCCGCCCCTTCGGCGACGAGGAACACGGAACCGTCCGCCGCCCCCACGGGCGTCAGCGCCCCGGCCAGCTCCGTGTCCCACCGCACGTCCCCGCCGGCCGGGTCCACCGCGGTGACCCGGGTCCGCTGCCCGTCCGGGGCCAGGCTCGTCGCGTACGCCGCCGGTCGCCGCTCACCGGCGAACGAGGTGAAGTACGGCTCGGACTGCCCGGGGATCCGGTGCGACCACCGGGGACGCCCCGAGGCGCTGTCCACACCGGTCACCATCCCGTCGGCGCGGGTGAGCAGGAGCATGTCGCCGACGCACCGCAGACCGTCGTACGCGGGCATCTCCTCCTGCCACACCGGCTCGCCCGTGGCGGGGTCGAGCGCCTCCAACGGGCCCAGCAGGCCGACCTCGGGCTGCACGAGCCCGCCCGACACGACCGGCGGTTCGCTCCGCACGGCCTCCTCCACGGCGTGCCGCCACAGCGTGCTGCCGTCGGCCGGATCGATCGCGAGGACCGACCCGGGCCGCGCGCACAGCAGCCGCCGCGCCGCGTACGAGCACTGGGGGGCGCCACCGCCCGTCGACGCGAGCACCGCCTCCCACGCGCCGAACCCGCCCGGGGCGCTCCGCGCGGCGGGCGTCCGGTGCGCCGGTTCGGCGTCGCCGGACAGCTGGACCGAGACGAGACCTCCGGTCACGGCGAGGCAGAGCGCACCGGCCACGAGCGCCGCCCGCCGTCCGAGCCGCCGCACGGCCGGCCCGGCGGGAGCCTTTGGGCCCGGGGCCGGGGCCGTCTCCGGAGCCGCCGCCACCTCCGGGGCCGACGAGTCCTCCACCCGCTGTGCCGGTATGAACACCTGCGTGTCGTACGCCGCCGCCACCGACCGCAGCTCCCGCATCAGCTCGTCCGGAGTGGGCCGGTCGGCGGGCTCCTTGGCGAGGCACCGCAGCACCAGCGGCGCGAGCGTCTCCGGTACGCCGGTCAGGTCGGGCTCGTCGTGCACGACCTGGTAGGCGACGACGTACGGACTGTCGGAGTCGAACGGCCCGCGTCCGGTCGCCGCGTGCACCATGAGCGACCCGAGCGCGAACACGTCCGCGGCGGGCCCCACCTCGCGGGGGCGCCGGAACTGCTCGGGCGCCATGAACGGCGGCGTGCCGATCAGCTTCCCCGTCTCCGTGCGCAGTTCACTGTCCTTCGGCCGGGAGATGCCGAAGTCGATGACCTTCGGCCCGTCCTCGGCGAGCAGCACGTTGCTCGGCTTCAGGTCCCGGTGCACGACCCCCACCCGGTGGATGTCGCGCAGCGCCTCCGCGAGTCCGGCCATCAGCCGGCGCAACTGGGCGGGATCCATCGGACCGTTCCGCTTCACCTGCTCGGAAAGCGTCGGACCAGGGATGTACAGGGTGGCCATCCAGGGCCGCCCGGCATCCGGATCGGCGTCCACGACCGGTGCCGTGAAAGCCCCGCTCACCCGCCGCGCCGCGGCCACCTCCTGCCGGAACCGCCCTCTGAACTCGGGATCCAGGGCGTACCGGGCGTGCACGACCTTCACCGCGACCCGCATCCCGGAGGTGCTGCGGGCCAGGTGCACGACTCCCATGCCACCCGAGCCCAGACAGGACTCGAGTCGGTAGTGACCGGCGTACTCCGGAAGTTCCGCTTCCGCGCCCGCTCCGGCGTTCGGCTGCGGCGCCATGGAACCACCCCCGTGCTGTTCGTTCGCGCGCGCGACGCTCGGAGCCTAGTCGATGGTTCTTTTGGGGCCGAAGAGGCTTGCTAGCCTCCGCGTGCGAGTTGCGAACTGGTGTTTCGCGTCTCGATTCATGGGAATCAACGTGACCCCACGAAACCCGTGGGGTGCGACGGGGGAGGTTTTTCATGTCTGTCGACCAGCTCACGGACGCCACGGGCGGGGACCGGAAGGCGACCACGGGGGCCGTCACCACGGCAGCCGCCGCCGCCGGCTCCTACCCGGTGGCGCCGGGCTACCGGCTGAACGTCCGCAGCGGTCCCGGCACCGGCCACTCCATCGTGCGGACCCTGCCCGAGGGTTCCCGGGTCCGGATCCACTGCCAGACGCCGGGGACCCGGGTCTCGGGCCCGTACGGCACCTCGAACATCTGGGACGGCATCGGCAGCGGTCAGTACGTCTCCGACGCGTACGTCCGCACCGGCAGCGACGGTTACGTGGCCCCTCGCTGCTGACCTTGTAACAGGGCTGTCCCGAAGGCGTATGAGGAGGTTGCCGAGAGGAACGGCGTGCCGGGCCGAGTGGCTCTTGCTGATCAGGAACACCCGCTCGCACCGTTGGGTGCGGGCGGACCGGCACGCCAACCGACTCCGAGGTAGACAACGATGCGCGTTCGCAAGCTGACCATCGCCGCCATGGCCCTCGCCGCCGGTCTCTCGCTCACGGCCTGTCAGAACGACGACGACGGTACGGACCGGAGCGCCGCACCGCCGGCCGCCTCCACCGCGTCGTCCTCGACCGGCGGCTCGGACTCGACCGGCTCGGACCAGCAGGGCGGCACCGACTCCGAGGGGAAGACCCCCAACGGCACCGGCGGCACCGGCGGCACCGGCGGCACCGGCGGCACCGGCGGCACCGGCGGAACCGACGAGGACGGCAAGGCCGCCAAGTGCCGCACCGACGAGCTGGAGATCACGGCGACCGACGCCACGATCGGCGGCGACGACAGGGGTACCACCGCGGTGGACCTGAAGAACGGCGGCGGCCGGGACTGCTCGCTCGCGGGCTACGCGGGCGTCGACGTGAAGACGAACTCCGGCACCCTGTCCGCCGAGCGCACGGGCGAGTCGGCCCCCTCGGTCGTCCTCGCGGACGGGGACACGGTGACCTTCGGCATCACCTACCCGATCAACGACTCGGGCGGTTCCGGCGTCCGCGTCACCGGCCTGGTGGTGACCCCGCCGGACGAGACCAAGTCGGTCACCCTCGACTGGCCGGGCGGCGCCACGCTGCCCGTCACGGACGGCTCCGGCACCCCGGTGCGGGTCGGCCCGCTCGGCAGCGCCGGCCAGGGCGGCTGACGCACCCCACGTTCCACGAGTCCCGTCCGGTGTGCCGGGCCCGCCCGGGGCCCGCGCCGCACCGGCGCCATAATCGACCCGTGAGCGCAGAGAACGGCAAGAACGGCATCCCGGACGTCCCCGCGGGCCCCCGCCCCGAGCCCCTCCGGTTCTACGGCACGACCTGGGTGCACCACGACAACGGCTACACCGTCCGCCGGGCGGGCCTCGCCGTCGGCTCCCTCGCCGTGGCGGCCGCCGCCTGCTTCGTGCTCCGCGTGGCCTACCAGGGCCTCCAGATCGCCGACATCGGCAGCTTCGTCTCGCTGCTGATGATCGTGATGTTCGCGATCTGCAGCGCCCTGGCCTTCCGCCACACCTGGTCCGGCTTCACCAGCCGTCCCGACCCCGACCGTCAGGCATCGATGCGCGGCCTGCTCGCCATCGGCTTCGTCGGCTCCCTCCTCGCCTACTTCTTCCGCACCTTCACCGAGGCCCCGGGCGAGAAACTGCACCGCGCGGAGTACGAGAAGGCCCGCGAGGAGTACGAGAAGCGCACCACCCGCCGCTCGGGCAACCCGACGAAGAAGCGCCGCCGGAAGTAGACGAAGCACCGCCGGAAGTAGCGGAGAGCCCGCGAGCGAGGGCCCGGAACCGCCGACCCCGGAAAACACAGCCGATCCAGCCACTCCCGCGCAGGCCGACCACACCGTCCGCGCCCACTCCTTCAACGCCGCCGCGGCCCAGTACGCCGCCAACCGCCCCTCCTACCCGCCCGCCCTCTTCGACGCGCTGGAGGAGCTGGCCGGCCGCCCCCTCAAGGGCTCCCGCGTCGTGGACGTCGGCGCCGGTACGGGCCTCGCCACCGCCCGCCTGCACGAGCGCGGCGCCGACGTGATCGCCGTGGAACCCGGCGCCGGCATGGCCACCGAGTTCCGCCGCACCCTTCCCGACCGCCCGCCTGCACGAGCGCGGCGCCGACGTGATCGCCGTGGAACCCGGCGCCGGCAATGCCCGCCACCGAGTTCCGCCGCACCCTTCCCGGCGTGCCGATCGTCCGCGGCAACGGCAACGCCCTCCCCCTGGCCGATCACACCGCCGACCTCCTCACCTACGCCCAGGCCTGGCGCTGGACCGACCCCGCCCTGGCCGTCCCGGAGGCGCTGCGCGTGCTGCGTCCGGGCGGCGCGCTGGCGCTGTGGTGGAACACCGAGGCCCTCGACGTGCCCTGGATCGCCGCGGCGGCCCGGCGCATCGACCAGCACTTCGACCTCGACCTCTCCGCCGAGAAGCGGAACGTCGGCCCGGACACCGCCGACCCCGCCGGCCGCCTCGGACTCACCCGCCGCGAGATCCGCTGGAGCCGCCGCGTCCCCGTCGACACCCACCTGGCCAACCTCGCCAGCCACCCGGTCTTCCTGACCGACACCGACGAACGCCGCGCGGCCTTCCTGGCCGACGAGCGCAGGCACCTCCTGACCGCTTTCCCGGACGGAGTCGTCGAGGAGACGTATGTCGTCCTGCTGCTCGCCCGGACCCCCGTGACCCCGTGACCCCTTGACGACGGAAGGAGCGGGGAGAGATATTCATCGCATGGTGAATTACTCTCCCGTCCCGCCCGGGGAGGCCGGCGGCGAGTCCGCCCCACCCGCGGTCCACGCCGCGGACGTCACCGTCGTCCGCGGCCCCCGCACCGTCCTGCGCGGCCTCGGCTTCACCGTCCCGCGCGGCCGGATCACCGGCCTCCTCGGCCCCTCCGGCTGCGGCAAGTCGACGCTGATGCGGGCGATCGTCGGCACCCAGGCCAAGGTCACCGGCACCCTGGACGTCCTCGGCCACCCCGCCGGCCACCCGGCCCTGCGCACCCGCATCGGCTACGTCACCCAGGCCCCGTCCGTCTTCGACGACCTGACCGTCCGCCAGAACCTGGACTACTTCGCCGAGATCCTCGACCCCGGCCGTACGGCCTCCGGCCGTCGCCGCGAGGACGTCACGCGCGTCGTCGCCGACGTCGACCTCACCACCCACGCCGACGCCCTGGCCGGCAACCTCTCCGGCGGCCAGCGCAGTCGCGTCTCCCTCGCCGTCGCCCTCCTGGGCGCCCCCGAACTCCTGGTCCTCGACGAACCCACGGTCGGCCTCGACCCCGTACTCCGCCGAGACCTGTGGACCCTCTTCCACTCCGTCGCCGCCGACCGCGGCGCCACCCTCCTCGTCTCCTCCCACGTCATGGACGAGGCCGAGCGCTGCCACCGCCTCCTCCTGATGCGCGAGGGCGAGGTCCTCGCCGACGGCACCCCCGACGCCCTGCGCACCCGCACCGGCTCCGAGACGGTCGAGGAAGCCTTCCTCCACCTGGTCGACGAGGCGAAGGCGAAGGCGGCGGCCCGCACGAAGGAGACCACCCGATGACCACGCCCAAGGCCCCCGCGCCCCCCGCACCCGCGCTCACCCCGGCACGCACCCGCCCCCTGAGCCTCTCCCGCACCACAGCCACCGCGACCCGGGTCCTGCGCCAACTGAGCCACGACCCCCGCACCATCGCCCTGCTGATGCTGACCCCCTGCGTGATGCTCTTCCTGCTGCGCTACGTCTTCGACGGCAGCCCGCGCACCTTCGACAGCATCGGCGCCTCGCTCCTCGGCATCCTCCCGCTGATCACGATGTTCCTGGTCACGTCCATCGCGACGCTGCGCGAGCGCACCTCCGGCACCCTGGAACGCCTCCTCGCCATGCCGCTCGGCAAGGGCGACCTCATCGCCGGCTACGCCCTCGCCTTCGGTGCCCTCGCCATCGTCCAGTCGGCCCTGGCCACCGGTCTGACGGTCTGGTTCCTGGGCCTGGACGTCACAGGCAGCCCTTGGCTCCTCCTCCTGGTCGCCCTGCTCGACGCCCTCCTGGGCACCGCACTCGGCCTCTTCGTCTCGGCCTTCGCGGCCTCCGAGTTCCAGGCGGTCCAGTTCATGCCGGCGGTGATCTTCCCCCAGCTCCTCCTCTGCGGCCTGTTCACCCCGCGCGACAGGATGCACCCGGCCCTGGAAGCCGTCTCCGACGTACTGCCGATGTCCTACGCGGTCGACGGCATGAACGAGGTCCTCCGCCACACCGACATGACCACCGCCTTCGTACGGGACGCCCTGTTCGTCGCGGGCTGCGCCCTCCTGGTCCTGGCCCTGGGCGCGGCAACGTTGAAGCGCCGAACGCCGTAACAGCCCGTCCGGCGCTTGAGGACGAGGCCGTCCAGGCCGACAAGGGGGGTCTGAGGGCGCAGCCCCAGGGACGGGAAGGGAAGGGAAGGGAAGGGGTGGCGGGGGCGAGACCACTCCACGGCACCCATCACCACGTCCCGCCCACCGGACGCCCCACCCCGCCCACCTTCGCGAATGCGAGGATGACGACGGACGACACACCGCAGACAGGGCACCGGAGGGTACCGAACGCCATGACCCAGAAAGTCGCAGTCCTCGGCACCGGCAAGATCGGCGAAGCCCTGCTCAGCGGAATGATCGGAGCCGGCTGGTCCCCCTCCGACCTCCTGGTCACCGCCCGCCGCCGGGAACGGGCCGAAGAACTCCGCGCCCGCCACGGAGTCACCCCGGTCACCAACGCCGAGGCCGCCAAGTCCGCCGACACCCTGATCCTCACGGTCAAACCGCAGGACATGGGCACCCTCCTCGACGAACTCGTCCCGCACGTCCCCGCCGACCGCCTGGTCATCAGCGGCGCCGCGGGCATCCCGACCGCCTACTTCGAGGAGCGCCTCGCCCCCGGCACCCCGGTGGTCCGCGTCATGACGAACACCCCCGCCCTCGTCGACGAGGCCATGTCCGTCATCTCCGCCGGCACCCACGCCACCGCCGACCACCTCACGCACACCGAGGAGATCTTCGGCGCCGTCGGCAAGACCCTCCGCGTCCCCGAGTCCCAGCAGGACGCGTGCACCGCCCTCTCCGGCTCCGGCCCGGCGTACTTCTTCTACCTGGTCGAGGCCATGACCGACGCCGGCATCCTCCTCGGCCTGCCGCGCGACAAGGCCCACGACCTGATCGTCCAGTCCGCGATCGGCGCCGCGACCATGCTCCGCGACAGCGGCGAACACCCGGTCAAGCTCCGCGAGAACGTCACGTCCCCCGCCGGCACCACCATCAACGCCATCCGGGAACTGGAGAACCACGGCGTCCGCGCCGCCCTCATCGCCGCCCTGGAAGCCGCCCGGGACCGCAGCCGCGAACTCGCCTCCGGCACCAAGGACTGACCAGGCATGGCCGGGACCGACGGGGCCTGACCGGGACCGACGGGGCCTGACCGGGACCGACGGGGCCTGACCGGGACCGACGGGGCCTGACCAGGACCGACAGGGCGTGCCCCGGCGTCCCACCCGGGCGCGGGGCTCACTTCGCCGCCGCCACCACCTCCTCCGTCGCCACCACCGTCGCGAACCCGCCCCCGTGCAGCGACACCGCCGACGCCCGCGCCAGCTCGTCCGCGCTCTGCCGCCAGCCGAAGGGCCCCTCCAGACCGAAGGTGTACGTGGCGTCGAACGCGACGACGACCTCGTACCCGAGGTTCCCACCCATCCGTGCCGTCGTCTCGACGCACATGTTCGTCTGGATCCCGGTCAGTACGACCTGCGAGATCCCCGCCTCCCGCAGCCAGGCCCCCAGGTCGGGCGTCCCGAGGAACGCCGAGTTCACGCTCTTGGTGACCAGCAGCTCGGCCCCGCCCCCCTTCCCGCGACGCCCCTCCACGTACTCCTTGAACCCGTTGCCCTCGTATCCCGCCCGCAACGGCGACCCGGGCTTGACGGAGTCGTGCCGTACGTAGACGACCGGCCGCCCGGTCGACTGCCACACGTCGATGAGGGCGGCGATGTTGTCGTCCGCCGCCGGATTGTTGCGCGCACCCCAGAAGTCGACCTCCTCGAAGCCCTTCTGCACGTCCACGACCAGCAGTGCTGCGTTCTCAGCGATGTCCATGCCCTCGATCGTGCCGCCAGGCAGCTCCGGGCCCCAGGGGTACAGAAGTCAGCGATCGATGCTTTACTGCCACTCATGGCAGCCCCCTACCGCGTCGCCCTCGTCGCCTTCCCCGGCATCCGGGCCTTCGACGTCTCCGTCATCACCGAGGTCTGGGGCACCGACCGCACCGACCGCGGCGCCCCCGCCTTCGACCTGCGCCGGGTCGCCGCCGACGGCACCACCGCCGTCCCCATGCGCGGCGGCCTCGCCCTCCACCCCGACCGCACCCTCGACTGGCTGGACGGCGCCGACCTCGTCCTGGTCCCCGGCCTCGACGACCACCTCACCCCGGCCCCCGCCCCGGTCCTCGACGCCCTCCGCCGCGCCCACGCCCGCGGGACGACCGTCGCGGCCCTGTGCGGCGGCGCCTTCACCCTCGCCCAGGCCGGCCTGCTCGACGGCCGCCGAGCCATCACCCACTGGCGACTGACCGACCTCCTGCGCACCCGGCACCGCCGCGTCACCGTCGTCCCCGACGCCCTCTTCATCGAGGACGACAACATCTGGACCGCCGCCGGCACGGCCGCCGGCATCGACCTCTGCCTCCACCTGGTCCGCCTGGCCCACGGCGCCGAAGCCGCCGCGACCATCGCCCGCTCGATGGTCACGGCCCCCTTCCGCACCGGCACGCAGGCCCAGTTCATCGAGCACCCCACACCCCGGGCCGCCCGGGACGCCGACGCCCTCGCCGCCGTCCGCGAACACGCCCTGCGCCACCTCCACGAGCCGCTGACGATCGCCGACCTGGCCGCCCGCGCCGGCATGTCCCCCCGCTCCTTCGCCCGTCACTTCACCGCGGCCACCGGTACGACCCCACTGCGCTGGCTCCTGGACCAGCGCATCGCCGCAGCCCAGAAGCTCCTCGAACGCACCGACCTGCCCATGCCCGAGGTCGCCCGCCGCTCCGGCTTCGGCAGCGAGGTCACGATGCGCCAGCACTTCGCATCGCGCCTCGCCACCAGCCCCCGCGCCTACCGGGCCGCGTTCACGGGAGGCAGCAACCCGATCGCCCGGTAAGCGGCGTCCACGGTCGGCCGAGCCATGGCCCGGGCCTTCTCCGCACCCTCCCGCAGCACACCCTCCACATACCCGGGGTCCGCGCACAGCTCCTTGTGCCGCCCCTGCACCGGCCGCAGCACTTCGACGACGGCCTCGGCGGTGTCCTTCTTCAACGCGCCGTACGAGTAGTACCCACCCGCCAGCTCCGCCGGATCCCCGCCCGTGCAGGCGGCGAGAACCTCCAGCAGGTTCGCGAGCCCCGGCCGTGCCTCCCGGTCGTACACGACCTCGCGTCCGTTGTCGGTCACAGCCCGCATGATCTTCTTCCGCACCACGTCCGGCTCATCCAGCAGATAGACGATGCCCGGCCCGACGTCGTCGCTCTTCCCCATCTTCGACGCCGGCTCCTGCAGATTCATCACCCGAGCCGCCACCGCGGGGTTCGTCGCCCGCGGCACCACGAACGTGTGCCCGTACCGCTGGTTGAACCGCACCGCGAGATCCCGAGCCAGCTCCACGTGCTGCGTCTGGTCGTTCCCGACCGGCACGTCGTCCGTCCCGTACGCCAGGATGTCGGCCGCCATCAGCACCGGATACGTCAGCAGCGACAGCCGCACACTCCCGCCCCGCTCCCGCTCCCGCGCGGCCTTCTCCTTGTACTGGATCATCCGCCGCATCTCCCCGTCGGTGGCGACGCACTCCAGTACGTACGACAGCCGGGCGTGCTCGTCCACGTGACTCTGCACGAACACGGTGCACAGCTCCGGATCCAACCCCGCCGCCAGCAGCAACGATGCCGCCTGCCGGCTGAGTCTGCGCACCCGCGCCGGATCGTGGTCCACGGTCAGCGCGTGCAGATCGACCACGCAGAACAGGGCGTCCGATCGGTGCTGGTCCGCCGCGGCCCACCGCCGCATGGCTCCCAGATAGTTCCCCAGCGTCAGATGCCCGGTCGGCTTGACCCCACTGAAGACCCGCGTCATCTCTCCACCTCCTGGTCAGGGCCGCCGCCACCCGCCGGCCGCCCCCTCCTGGAGGGAGATACGAGAACGGCCGCCGAAGCGGCGGCCGTTGAGTGCATACGTGAGTACGGCCGCCGTCAGGCGGCCCACCAGAGCCCGGTGCACGTACGCGTCGTCATGCTCCCCACCGTACGCGTGCGGAGGCCGTCCGGCCCGGCATTTGACACGCTCGACCCGCGCTCGTAGTGTTCTCCGAGTTGTCCGACGTGAGCGCCGACCCCGGTCGGTCCCCGGACAGCGATTCCGCACGTACCAACCACTCCTCGACGAACAGTCGCGCTGTCGGCGTCGTCGTATTGTCGGTGCGCGTATTTACGGAATGAGGAATCCAGGTCCACCAGGACGCGGCCACCGATTAGCTCGGGAGCCGGGAATCCGCTAGAGTCTCACCTCGTTGAAACGGCCCAACAGCCGCGAAGACAACCCCCTCTGACGGGGAATCAGAGCCCGAAAGGATCTGATAGAGTCGGAACCGCCGGAAAGGGAAACGCGAAAGCGGGAACCTGGAAAGCACCGAGG